>JAFTHF010000082.1 GCA_017457545.1 Clostridia bacterium | reverse complement strand
TCTTTCATCTACGGTAAAGCAGCAGCTTGATGTTGTAAATACCTCTGCGGTTGCTCTTTCCACCCAGATTCTTAATGGAATTATAAGAGGAATAATTACAGATGATGAGATTACCGTTGATGAGTGCAAAAGGCTGAGGACGTGGCTGTACAGCAACTCCTATCTTGCAGGGCATCACCCCTTTGACAAGATTATTGCCATAGTTGAAACTGCCCTTTGGGACGGTAAGCTTTCCTTAGAGGAGGCAAGGGTTGTAAGGGCTGAGATAAATCAGCTTCTTCCCACGCTCCCCAAAGAAAAAATCTCTCTTGCAGGAAAAAGAATATGCCTTAGCGGCTCCTTTGCTTATGGCAAAAAGAGCGCTGTTATGCAATATATTACCGACCGTGGCGGAACCGTTCAGCGTGGGGTAACAAAAAGCACTGATATGCTTATTGTAGGTAAGGGCAAGGGCGCTACCACCTCTAATGTAAAAAAAGCAATGGAATACAATTCCTTTGGTGGCAGCATTGAAATTTCCAATGAGGCTGAGGTGCTTGAATATGAAAGAACCTTTAGCGATTTACTTTTTGATTACATAGACGAAAGTGGCTTAAGCGATGCCCAGGTGTACAAAAAGGCAGGTCTGCCAAGACAAATGATGTCAAAGATTAAATGCTTACCTGATTATAAGCCGTCAAAATCAAGCATTTGCGCTTTTATTATAGCCTTGAAGCTTGATATAAACAAGGCAAATACCCTTCTTGCCTCTGCAGGCTACATTCTGTCCCCATCCATTGATTTTGACAGGATAATACTGAAATCAATCAAAAGGAAAAACTACGATATTGACAGCATAAATGAAGCCTTGTATGCACAGGGTCTTAGCTGTCTTGGAAACAAATAATAAAAGCCGACGCTTGTCGGCTTTTTTAATTGTCACCTTGAAAGTTACCTCTTTAAAGACCTTAGCTGATATAATCAAATCACTAAGAAAGAGGTGAAGCAAATGAAGGATTTAAGCGAATATTATTTACACTGTGAAAATGGGAAGGAGCTTTTTGAGAGTGACTGCTTAGACGTGTACTACGGCTACTTTGCAGATAGGGTAAATGATGAGGAGGAGCTATATGACGGGATTGAGCCTATCAGCCTTAGCTGTGAGGACTATGTCCGTGTCAAGCAGGGCTCTTACTTGGGAGCTGTAAATCCTATATCCCTTCTTCTAAACAGCTTAGTTGGCTGCTAAAACAAGAATTTTGTGTTACTTTCATATAAGAATCTCCTCTCCTTTCTCTCGGAGAAAGCAAAAAACTGCGACACGTGTCGCAGTTTTTTGTTATTTGGATTTAATAAATATACGGGGCAATGTCACTATAACTCCGAGAGCCATAAGTCCTGACCACACCAAAATCAGATTTCCCCAACCGATAGTGGTTGCCGCGTTTGCAAAAAGTGTGCTTGATGCGGAGGAGGCGATGTATCCGATAAACGCTAAAAATCCCGTAGCGGCTGACACCATTCCCGTATCGTGAAGTGACGGGCAATACATACTCCAAAGCATTGTAGCCGCCGCATTTGCGCTCATAACACCGAGAACTATAAAAATTATATTGATTACAGGCTGCTCTACAAGGTATACAAAAAGGAAGAACAAGGCTGAGGCAAGGAAGGTTACAAGCACTGTTGAATACAGATTCTGCTTGAATAATTTATATACCGCCACCGAAAGAAATACGGTTAAGGATATAGCCAATGTTGCTACTGTAAATATAGCCGCCGAGGTCCTTGGCGCATAGCCAAGATACTCGGAGAAATAAGTGGGAAGCCAGAATACAACCGTTGTTCTTACAACGCCGGTCAGCATAGAGATAAGGGCAAAAAGCAAAATTCTTCTCTTAACAAGAATTTTTGCACCGTCAAGAAATCTTCTTTTTTCTTTTTTTGCTTCTCTTAGCTCCTTGTATCTATTGTGGATAACCACTCCCGATTTTTCCAAATAAAAAATAGAAGCAAAGCAAACTATCGCCATTACAACAAGGGCAATGCTGCTTGTTACAAAAACGCTTTTCCATGAAAGGATAGCGGCAACAGCGCCTGCCATAGGTGAGCCAAGATAGGATGCGAGTGTATATCCGAGGCTGCATTTTGTAGTGTATTCGGGCATAGTGTTCTCTGCTACCAGCTTAGTCATAGGAGCGTATATCATTGAGAGGAAAAATCCCGTAGATCCGTAGGCAAGCCTTGCAATACCCGTCAAGTGAAGAATATAAGGAAATGCAAAATTAATCACTCCCGCAAGCAAAAGTCCGATGGAAAGCATATATCTTGCCTTTATCTTATCCCCGAGAAAGCCGTTTAAAAGCTGACCGAGAGCGTAAAAGATGAAGAACAAGGATGAAATTTCGCCGATATATTCCTTGGTGTACTCTCCCCCCTCTACCATCTGGGGAGTTACTGTGGAGAGCACATTTCTTGCAATATATACCGCAAGATAGGATATGGAGCAAAGCAGACCGATAAAGAGAGCCTCTTTTGCTCTTTTATTATTTTTAAGAACCATTTTAATACTGATACCTTCTTCTCATTTTAATAAGAAAAGCTGCACATACAATTATTGAAGCAAGCTCTGCCACAACAATGGAGAACCATATGCCGTCATTTTTAAGAATAAGCGGAACTGTAAGCACCGATGCAACCTGAAATACAAATGTTCTCATAAAGGATATGATTGCCGACACAAGTCCGTCATTTAATGCTGTAAAGAATGAGGACGCATATATTGAAAAGCCTGCAAAGATAAAGGAAATGGAATAAATTGAAAATGCACGGCGAGTAAGCTCGTAAAGCTCCTTATCATAGCCCACAAATATACTTGATAACAGGGGTGAGCTTAGCTCTGCAAGGAGCGTAAGCACTATGGCGCAGCCGCCTATTATAACAAGGCTTTTCTTGAATACATTTTTAAGCTCATCATTTGTTTTTGCGCCGTAATTGTAGCTGACAATGGGAGCTGTACCTATGGAATAGCCTATAAAAATTGATATAAAAATAAAGGCAACATACATTATAACTCCGTAGGCTGCAACACCGTTTTCACCGAATTGCTGCATAAGCTTATAGTTATAAAGGATATTTACAAGGGACATAGACACATTGGTCATAAGCTCAGATGAACCGTTTGTAAAGGTCTTACAAAGAACCTTAAAATCTATTTTGCACCCTGTAAGCTTAAGTATGCTTTTATTGGGAAATGCAAAGTAGAGAAAGGGGACTAAGCCGCCCACCAGCTGGCTTGACGCTGTAGCAAGGGCAGCACCTGCAACTCCCCACTTGAATACTGCAATAAATAGAAGGTCAAGCAGCATATTGGTAACGCCTGCCGCCACCATAATAACAAGTCCAAAGGTTGGCTTCTCTGCCGTTACGCAAAAGCTTTGGAATACGTTTTGAAGCATCCATGCGGTAAGTGAGCTTAAAATAATTCTGCCGTAGGTGACACAGATATCAACCATTTCTCCCTCTGCGCCAAGTAAAACAGCGATTGGACGGATAAAAATAATACCGACAATTGAAAACAGTGCCCCAAGAACAATAGTGGTATAAATCAAAAAGGAAAATACACGGTTGGCTCTTTTTGTATCGCCCTCGCCGTAAATTTTGGCAACCAAGGCGCTGCCACCTGTGCCTATCATAAAGCCGATGGTGCTGATAATCATAATAAAGGGGAAAATAATATTTACCGATGCAAAGGCTGTCTTGCCTACAAAGTTGGACACAAAAAGCCCGTCAACCACACCGTAAACAGATGAAAATACCATCATAATAACAGACGGAAGCACAAATCTTAAAAGCTTGCCGTAGTTAAATTTATCGTAAAGATGAATTGCCATACCGTTCTCCCCTCCTTTATTCTGCCTTGGCAAGTATATCATATATTATTTAAAATGTCAACTTATTATTTTTTATAATATATTTTCTATTGAAAATAAATGTCTTGTATGGTAAAATTATTTAAGAAAAGAGGTGAGCCTATGCGTAACGATACAGTAGCTGCAATTTCCACAGCACGTGGTAAGGGTGGTGTTGCAATGATAAGAATAACGGGAGATAACGCCCTTAGCATAGTAAAGGGAATGTTTACCTTAATATCGGGCAAGGAGCTGTCTGACCCTACCCCACGTAAATGCTACTACGGTAATATTTTGCGTGACGGGATTATTATAGATGATGCAACCTTGACTTATTTTAAGGCGCCCCACTCTTATACAGGGGAGGACGTGGTTGAAATCTGCTGTCACGGTGGTCTTTACGTAACTCAGGCTGTCCTTGAAACTGTGCTTTCATGCGGAGCTAAAATGGCTGAGGCAGGAGAATTTACAAGACGTGCCTATATAAACGGCAAGCTTACCCTTTCCCGTGCTGAGGCAGTAGGACAGGTTATTGATGCGACAAATGATGCTCAGCTTCGCCTGTCAACATCGGGTGCAAGAGGCACTCTTTCAAAAAAGCTTGCCTATATCCGTGAGCTTATGCTTGACCTTATTACTCGCTCCTATGCTACAATCGACTATCCCGATGAGGATATTGAGGATAACGAAAGAGATGAAATGAGCCTTACCCTTTCAAATGTGCTTTCCCACCTTGAGAGGCTAAAGAGCACCTACCGTGCATCAAGGGCTGTAAGTGAAGGAATTCGCACAGCTATTGTAGGTAAGCCCAACGCAGGAAAAAGCTCACTTTATAATGCGCTGTCCGGTGAGGAGCTTGCAATAGTTACGGATATTGCAGGTACAACACGTGATGTAATTGAGCATACTGCATTAGTCGGCGATGTTACTCTTCGCCTTGCCGACACAGCAGGTATTCGTGAAACTACGGATACTGTTGAAAAAATCGGTGTAAGCCGTGCTAAAGAAAAAATAGAAAGCTCTGAGCTTGTTCTCTGTGTCTTTGACCTTAGCGATAAGGAAAACAAGGAGGACTATGAGCTTATTCGCAGCATGGAGGGAAAAAGCGCTGTTGCCGTGCTTAACAAGGGGGACAAGAAAAGAGCTGTTTCCGATGAGTTTTTGACTCATATTAACGCAAAGTTCCCATACGTATGTGAGATTTCAGCAAAAAATGAAAGCGGACTTGACAATTTAGCCCGTGTGCTTAACACAATGTATGAGCTTGATAAAATAGATATTTCAAACGATGCTGTTATTGCAAATGCAAGACAGATGTCCTCCCTTTCCCTTGCCCTTGACAAGGTTAAGGAGGCAAAGTGTGCCCTTGATTTTGGCGAAACAAATGATATTGTATGCTTTTCTCTTGAATCTGCTCTTTCCGAGCTTGATATGATAGATGCAAGGGCAACAAGTGAAGAAATTGTAAGTGAGATATTCTCTCGCTTCTGTGTAGGTAAATAAATGGAAAATAAGAGATTTACAAAAAACGATAGCGGCTTTATATGTGAAAACTGCGGATATGAGGTAAAGCCCCTTGGCTACACCTCAAGAAATCATTGTCCAAAATGTCTTTGCTCCAAGCACGTGGACGTTATGCCCGGGGACAGAGCAAGTGATTGCGGTGGGGTTATGGACCCTATCCGTGTAGAGCCCGACCCTAAAAAGGGATATGTAATTATACATAAATGCAGAAAGTGCGGATATGTGTCACGAAATAAGGCTGCCCATGAGGCTAAGGAGCAGCCAGACAGCATAAATAAGCTTATAAAGCTGACTGCGGGAGAGATACGATGAAATGTACTCTCTGCCCTCGAGAATGCGAAGCTGACAGAAGTAATTCCGTAGGCTATTGCCTGTCGGGAGACAAAATAAAAATAGCCAAGGTAATGATACATAACTGGGAGGAGCCCTGTGTAAGCGGCTCACGGGGTAGCGGCGCTATCTTCTTTTCCGGCTGTCCCTTAAAATGCGAATACTGTCAGAATAAGGAAATAAGCCACGGTGGAGTGGGACAGGAAATTACTACCGAAAGGTTTGCTGCCCTTATGCTTGAACTTCAGGACAGGGGCGTTCACAATATTAATCTTGTTTCCCCTACTCAGTATGCAGACAAGATACGTGATGCTATTGACTTAATACGTCCGAAGCTGAAAATCCCTGTTGTTTATAACACAGGTGGCTATGAGCTGATATCGGAGATTGAAAAAATGTCGGGATACGTGGATGTTTTTCTTACCGATATGAAATATTATTCATCTGAGCTTTCAAATAAATATTCCAAGGCTCCCGACTATTACGAAAAAGCCATAGAAGCCTTTAAGGCTATGCTGAAAATCGCACCCGAATGTATTTTCGATGATGACCGTATTATCAAAAAAGGCATTATACTTCGCCACCTTATTCTGCCCTCCTGTCGCAAGGACAGTATAAAAATCCTTGAGAACGTGGCTGAAATATGTGATGTAAGTAATATAAGGCTATCCTTGATGAGCCAGTACACTCCCGATTTTTACGAGGGAGAATATACTGAGCTTAAAAGACGGGTGACCACCTTTGAATATGAAAGCGTGCTTAAGCGTGCTATAGAGCTTGGCTACGACGGATATTTACAGGAGCGCTCCTCAGCCTCAAGCGCCTTTACACCTGATTTTACTAAAGGAGAAATATATGAAATTAAGAACACCTGACTACGCTACCCTGTATCTTGATGGCGCAAGATTTGATTTTGCAAAGGATAGCTACACCTGTGATGACGGTTATGTAAAATTCAAGCTTCATAACGATGAGCTTACAGTTTATGCAACCTCCTACGTAAAGGGGGCAAGATATGTACGTCTTCGTTGGAACAACGAAATGCGTAAGGACATAAAGGTCCTTGGCGACGCCTGGGAGCGTGGCTACGGTGACCTTAGCTGGAGCTCCATAAGAAATGAAAGATGTATGCCCTGGTATATGGCTGTATCTGACGGAAGTGATACAAATCTTGATTATAAGGGCAGATATACCGAATGCTTTGGCGTAGGTGTTCAGCCGAATGCTATGGCATTCTGGCAATATGATGCAAAGGGCATTACCCTTTGGCTTGATATCCGTAACGGCGGCAACGGCGTTATGCTAAACGGACGTGAGCTTGAATGCGCTACCGTATATTTCAAGGAATACAGAGATGTAAGCGCATTTATGGCAGTAAAGAGCTTCTGCTCTGTTATGTCACCTAATCCCTATCTTCCCGACCACGTGGTATACGGCTCCAACAACTGGTACTACGCATACGGAAAAAGCTCCCACGATGAAATAATCGCAGATGCAAAATTCGTTAAGGAAATGTGCGCTGAGTGCGAAAACATTCCTTATATGGTAATTGATGACGGCTGGCAGCCTAACTCCTGCGATGCCCCCTGGGACAGAGGCAACGAAAGATTTCCCGATATAAAAAAGACCGCAGAGGAGATATCTGCACAGGGTGTACGTCCCGGTATCTGGGTGCGTTACCTTATTAACGGACGTGACGATGAGCCAAGAAAGGTTGATACATTCCCTGAGGAATGGTATCTTGCACATTCAAAAAAGGTGCTTGACCCATCGCATCCTGAGGTTCTTAACTATGTTAAGGAAACAACTGAGCGTATTGTTGGCTGGGGATATAAGCTTATTAAGCATGACTTCTCCACCTTTGATATCTTCGGCAGATGGGGCTTCCAGATTGAGGACAGACTTGCAATGGACAACTGGAGCTTCTACGATAAGACAAAAACAAGCGCTGA
>JAFTHF010000081.1 GCA_017457545.1 Clostridia bacterium | reverse complement strand
TTCCTCAGGTCATAAATGCGAAATTTATGATATAGACACATATTGCGATTGTGATGCTTTAATTCTTTCTCCGAGAATGGAGCTTGATTGCGAAAAGCTAAGGAAGCTTTTTTTAAAGGTAAAAAGTGAAACAATAGTGATAAGTGGAAGAAAGGACATTATTTCTAAATACTTTGACGGTGTGATTTACGATTATGCAGAAAACGAAGCATTTCTATTACGAAATGCATATATAACGGCACAGTGTGCCCTTAAGCTTACGCTTGAGAATATTGACACCTTAGTCTATGGAAAAAGGACACTTATTGTAGGCTACGGAAGGATTGGAAAATATCTCGCATCAATGCTTAAGGCTCTTGGTGCCGTTATTTTTGTTTACGCAAGACGTGAGGAAAGCAGACTTGATGCTATGCTTAACGGCTACACACCTGTATCCCTTGAGGATGTTTCAGAACTGAATTTAGATTTGGTTTATAATACTGTGCCAGATTTAATTATAGAGAAGCATCATATGAGCCTTATACCTAATAAATCGCTAATTATGGAGCTTGCGTCCTCTCCCGGAGGCTTTGTAGATAAAACAAGAGTGCTTAATGCACAGGGCTTACCGGGAAAGATGATGGTACAAAGCGCAGCTGAAGCCATATATTCATTTATTGACTTGATCCTTCAAGGAAAGGATACCTTCTGATTGGATATGTCTTTTGCGGTTCATTCTGTACCCATGCCACAAGCGTTGAGGTTATGAAGAGATTGCTGAATAAGGGCTATGATATTTTGCCTATAATGAGTGAAAACGTGTATTCAACAGATACTCGCTTCGGTAAGGCAAGGGACCTTATTAATAAGGTTGAGGAGCTTACGGGAAGAGGTGTTATACACAGTATAGTCGATGCCGAGGAGCTTGGCCCTAAGATACATCTTGATGCTATGGTAATTGCACCCTGTACAGGCAACACCCTTGCTAAGATGGCAAGGGGCATTACAGATACAGCCGTTACTATGGCAGCAAAGGCGCATTTGCGCTCCGACAGACCGACAGTTCTTGCTTTATGCTCTAATGATGCTTTGTCAGCTAATCTACAGAATATAAGTATTTTACTTGAAAGAAAAAACGTTTATTTTACGCCTCTTAAACAGGATGACCCTACAAGAAAGCCCCACTCTCTTGTATCGGAGTTTTCTCTTGTTGATAAGGCACTTGAATATGCTCTTGAGTCACGACAGCTAAGGCCTTTATTTATTTAACGAAAGGATTTAGATGTTATGAGGAAGTTAAAAGCTATGCTAAGCAGCAGGGCAATGCTGACTGCTGTTTCCTTACTTATTCAGTTTGGTATTATATTTCTTATCCAAATAAGATTCAGCTACCTGTTTATATACTACTATTTTATAACCTTTGCTCTGGCGGTTCTGCTGAGCATAAGAGTTATAAACAGGGAATTTAATTCGGGCTACAAAATCGGTTGGGTTCTTCTTTTACTGATTCTGCCACCCTTTGGTACAATTATTTATGTAATGCTTAAC
>JAFTHF010000080.1 GCA_017457545.1 Clostridia bacterium | reverse complement strand
TGATTTTGGGTGTAACATGTCTTTCTCTCTAAAAGGTACGGTTCAAACATTCTGGCTTGTTTATATGATGTTAGAAACAGGATTGTTATCACTTTTATTGTTGATTGTTCAAATCTGGGATGCTATTAATGACCCCCTTATCGGCTCATTAATTGACGCAGACAGAAGAAATTACAAAATGGGCAAATTCAAGACCTATATTTTTATCGGCGCTATCGGACTTACAGTAGCAGGTGCACTCTGCTTCATTCCTGTTCCTAATGCTGGTATAGTTTTAAAGTCTATTCTCTTCATTCTCGGTTACGTTATCTGGGATGCTTGCTACACAGTAGCTAACGTTCCCTACGGCTCTATGCTCTCTCTCGTATCCGAGGATCCCGGTGAAAGATCTCAGCTTTCCACATGGCGTTCTGTCGGTTCCATGGTAGGTAACATGGTTCCTATGATGATACTTCCTATGCTTATCTGGCGTAAAGAGGTTGACGCAAACGGTGATCCCGTTATCAACCCCGAAACAGGCGTACAGGTTGAAACACTTCTTGGCGAAAGAGTATTCTTCGCTGCTATCATAATGGGTGTTCTCGGCTTTATCGCATTTATGTTTATGATAAAGAAGATTACAATCCGTGTAGACGAGCAGTCTGTTAAGGTAAACGAGGGTGAAAAGTTCAATATCCTTTTAGCCTTCCGTAACTTTATGAAGAACCGTCCCGCTATCGGTGCAACACTTGCAGCAATGGCAATGTTCCTCGGTATGAACTCCGCAGCTACAGCAACAACAATTATGTTTGCTACATACTTTGGTATGGCTTCCCTTTCCGGTGTAGTTTCTGTAATCGGTTTTCTTCCCATGTTTATCTTCATGCCCTTCATCAAAAAGATTGTTGGTAAGTGGGGCAAGAAGGAAGCATCTGCAGTTGGCTCCTTAGTTTCAGTTGCAGGCGGACTTCTCATGTTCGTATTCCCTGCTATCCCCAATAAGACAGCAGCTCTCGGCTTATATATGTTTGCCCTCTGCGTATTCGGTATCGGCATGGGTATCTACACATGTGTATCCTGGGCTCTTATGGCTGATGCTATTGACTACAATGAGTGGAAGACAGGTAAGAGAGAGGAAGGTACAGTATATTCACTCCATTCCTTCTTCAGAAAGCTTGCTCAGGGCATTGGTCCCTCCATCGTTCTTCTCCTTATGGGCGCCCTCGGATATGTTGAAAAGCTTGGTACAGAGGGTCAGTCACTTCAGACAGCATCCAATATGTGCTGGCTCGTTGCAGGACTCTACCTCTTCAGCGCATTGCTTCAGTTCGTAAGCCTTGCATTCATCTACAATGTTGATAAAAAGACTCTTGCTAAGATGAACGAGGATCTCGGACGTAACAAGCAGGACGTAGCAGTTTCTGAATAATTAATTGACCTTACAATGTCCGACAGAGCTTCCTAGGTCCTGTCGGACATTTTTTAAGAAAAGGAGATTATATGAGAAAAATTATAAATTTCAATGCTAAATGGGCATTTACAAAGATGGCAACAGAGGTGCCGACAGAGATTTGCTCCAAATGGGATTTTGTAAATCTTCCCCATTCCTGGAACGCAATTGACGGTCAGGACGGCGGTAATAACTACTACCGTGGAACAGGCTACTATGCAAAGAAGCTTGACAAAATGGATCTTCCCACAGCAGATCGCTACTACCTGGAAATCAAGGGCGCAAACTCCTCTGCAGATGTTTATGTAAACGGCAACAAGCTTGCACATCACGACGGTGGATATTCCACATGGCGTGTTGACATTACAGATTCCCTTGTGCGTGAAAACCTTTTTGTAATCGCAGTTGACAACTCTCCCAGCAATACAGTTTATCCTCAGGTAGCTGACTTTACCTTCTACGGTGGACTTTACCGTGATGTAAATATTATTTGCGTAAGCGAATCTCACTTTGACCTTGATTATTTCGGTGGCCCCGGTATTCAGGTTACACCCGAAATTAAGGATAACGATGCGGTAGTTAATGTAAAAACCTTTGTAGCAAATAAGAAGGACGGCTTATCCGTTCGTTATACAATTACAGATGCTGACGGAAACGTAGTTTGCACAGCTGTTGAGGATACTGAGGTTAACCTTGTTATAAAGAATGTACATAAGTGGCACGGAAGAAAGGATCCTTATCTTTATGCAGCTAAGGCTGAGCTTCTTTCCGGTAATGATGTAATTGATGTAGTTTCCACACGCTTCGGCTGCCGTAGCTACTATATTGACCCCGAAAACGGATTTATTTTGAACGGTGAGGAATACCCCTTAAGAGGTGTATCCCGTCATCAGGACAGATGGGGCTTTGGTAATGCTCTTCTCCCTGAGCATCACAGAGAGGATATTGACCTTATCTGTGAGGTGGGCGCTACTACAATTCGTCTTGCTCACTATCAGCATGACCAGTATTTCTACGATCTTTGCGATGAGCGTGGCCTTGTAATCTGGGCTGAAATTCCTTATATTTCACAGCATATGCCTACTGCACGTGAGAATACAATCTCACAGATGACAGAGCTTATAGTACAAAACTACAATCACCCATCTATTGCAGTATGGGGACTTTCAAATGAAATCTCCATGAAGGGTGACGAGGACCCCGACCTTCTTGAAAACCACCGTATCCTTAACGATATGTGTCACAAGATGGACAAGACACGTCCTACTACTATCGCAGTAGTTTCTCCCTGCAGCATTGAAAGCCCTTACATTCAGATTCCCGACCTTGTATCCTACAACCACTATTTTGGTTGGTACGGTGGCGACACCTCTATGAACGGACCTTGGTTTGATAATTTCCATAAGCGTTGGCCAAATATTCCTATCGGCTGCTCCGAGTATGGCTGTGAGGCTCTTAACTGGCATACCTCCAAGCCTACACAGGGTGACTATACTGAGGAATATCAGGCTTACTACCATGAGGAGCTTATAAGACAGCTCTTTACAAGAAAATATATGTGGGCAACACATGTATGGAATATGTTCGACTTCGGCGCTGACGCACGTAGCGAGGGTGGTGAAAACGGACAGAACCATAAGGGTCTTGTAACCTTTGACAGAAAGTATAAGAAGGATTCCTTCTACGCATACAAGGCTTGGCTTACCACAGATCCCTTTGTTCACCTTTGTGGAAAGCGCTATGTTGACAGAGTTGAGGACGTAACAAAGGTTACTGTTTACTCAAATCTTCCCGAGGTTGAGCTTTTTGCAAACGGTGTAAGCCTTGGTAAAAAGTCTGCGTCCGACCATTTCTTCTACTTTGATGTTCCAAATGTAGGTGAAACCACACTTGTGGCTGTTGCAGGAGAATGCAAGGATGAAAGCAAGATTTGTAAGGTTGAGGTATTTAATGAGGAATATCGCCTTAAGGAAAAGAACGCAGTCCTTAACTGGTTTGATATTACTGAGGTTGAGGGATACTTCTCTCTCAATGACAAGATCGGCGATATCCTTAAGACACAGGCAGGCGCTGCTCTCTTGATGGGTCTGTTTGCAAAAATGATGCCTAAGAAGGGTGACGAGGTTATGGGTGGCTTTGAAATGAACGATGCCATGATGCAGATGCTGGGTGGCTTTACAGTTCTTCGCCTCTCCGGTATGATTGGCACTATGGGTGTAAATCTTACAAAGGATGACCTTCTCGGCCTTAATGCTCAGCTTAACCAAATCAAAAAGCCTGAATAAATAGTAAAAGAGTGTCGCAGTGCGACACTCTTTTTATATATTTTTCAATATCGAGTATTGACAAACAGATTTTTATTTGATATAATATCAAGGCAATAAAGCTTCGGGACGTAGCGCAGTTGGGGACGGTTCCGAGTGCTCCCGGTGGGAGATGAAACGAGGAATAAGGAGTGGCAGTAACTTGGCGATTGACTAGCAAATCTTATTTGCGACGGCAGAGCCTTAGTTACAACAGGAAGCGCAAGCGGACAACTGAACACAATTTAATAAAAAACTTCGGGATGTAGCGCAGTTGGTAGCGCGCATGGTTTGGGACCATGATGTCGCAGGTTCGAACCCTGTCATTCCGACCAAAAAACGACAAGCGAGAGCTTGTCGTTTTTTATCCATTGCGAAAGCGATGGTATATCATCACACTTTGGTGTGTATATCATCGCCGTAGGCGTATATCATCAACCGTAGGTTGCATCTTCTTTAGCAATGATGATATACAAATTCTGCGAATTTGATGATATGCAAAACTCTGTTTTGATGATATGCAATGGCTCTGCCATTGATTTTTTCGGTTCGCCTAGCGATAAGTGACACTCCAAGAACACGAGCCTAAAGCGAAGTGCGATTGGCTAAGTGGAACTTATGCACGGGAGCGTGATGATGACTTAGTCATTTTTGTTTATATAAAATAAAAAAAGATTAAAGGGTCGCATTTCACAAGAAATGTGACCCTTTATTATTGTTTTGTATCAAACTTAAAATATTGGATATCCTGCTTTTTCGTGCGCTTCAAAAAGCTCATCGCAAAGAGCTACAATTTCATCGGTTGACAGCTCTGCTCCTGTGTGGGGGTCCATCATTGCTGCTTGATAAATCTTTTGCTTATCCATTGTGTGGGCTGCCTCAATTGTAAGCATTTGAGCATAGATGTTTGACGAATTCATGGCAGCAAGCTGAAGAGGAAGCTCTCCAACAAAGGTAGGGTGTATTCCCTCTCCGTCTACTAAGCAAGGCACCTCAACGCAAGCATCATACGGTAGATTTGTAATAACCCCGTTATTAAT
>JAFTHF010000079.1 GCA_017457545.1 Clostridia bacterium | reverse complement strand
TTGGAGCAATTTCCTTATTATAAATTACATTCTTTATAATGCTTGCTTCTCTTTCCTCGGTTGTAAGATTAAAGAGCAATGCAAAAATATTTGCATGTCTTGTTACGTTTCTTCTGCCTGAGGTATAATCGTCTACAAAGGCGCCCTTACCCTCATCCCAGTAAAGCTCGTTAACCTTATTTCTAACGTATTCTGCTCTTTCCTTGCAGTGAGCTGACATTTTTTCATCACCCACAAGGTCAGCACAGCTTGACATAGCTGAATATGCGTGGGAAAGGAGCATTTGCTCAGCACAGAGGGGCCCCTCCTTGCTGTCAAACTTAGCCCAGTCAATAAATACCCAGTCGCCACGGCGTGTAGTAAACATTCCGTCGTCTGAAAGTCGCTTCTCGACAAACTCAAGGAATGAAAGCATATCGGGATAAATTTCCTTAACAAAATCAGTATCGCCTGTAAAGAAATAATAGTCCCAAATTGAGCAAATCCAATAGAACGTATAGTCGGTAATGGTATTTATATGCTGTGTAATCGGGTCCTTGCCTCTTAGCATACGGATAGTTCTTCTTACCGTATCCTTATCTCTTGTAAGGTAATAATTTACAAAGTAGCTTTGATATGCGTCGCCACTCCATACCCATCTGTCACGCTTGATGCCGTCAAAGAAGCCCTCACGCATATTAAGATGAAGAGTGTATGCACAAACATCCCAAAGCTTATTGATTTTTTCGTCATTGCACTTAAATGTAGCTATATCCTCAATATCAAGATACTCAAAATCAAGATAAAGCTGAAGATTAATGCTTTGGTCCGGAATAAAAGCGTATCTTAATGCGCTGCTTTCACAAACACCATTTCCGTTTTCCACCTTTGCGTTAAGAACTACTACGGAATACTCTGTATCCAACGCCTCCTCCACGGTTTCACCAAGGGAAATAAACACGCTTGTATTTTTTGGCTCTACATTATAGAGGACTAATTTACCGAAGCTTTCCTTGCCGAAATCGTAAAGAGTGCCTCCGTTTACCTGTTTTATGTCCACAGGGTCCACTCTTTTATATGAAAACTTGAAAATTTCGGGGTTGTCGGTGGGCTCAGTATAAAGCTCGTTACAGCCTGCCTTTGCCCCCTCCTTATCAAAATCCATTACACTCCAGCTTTCGTCGGTAGCGAAGGTTTCGCCCTTACAGTAAAAGCAGGGGAAGCCTCCGTCCTTAAAGCCCATTACCTTTACTCTGTATTCACCGGGCTCAAGCCGGATTTTACATCCGGGGGTGTGATACTTGCCGTTTACTGACAAGGTTGCGCTTTCTGTATTTGCAAAAAACTCAATAGCTTCAGGCTTTGTAATTGTAGCCTTTTTAAAAAGTGCGCAGTCGTGACGGGGTCCATCTACCCTCCACATAGGCTTGTGGTATGCGCTGTTAGTTTCCCTCTTGCCTGTGTTAAGATTATTATATGTACCTGCAGTTCTTCTTCTGTTATGGAGAAGAACGCTGTGATAAATTTCAAAATCTCCCGGGTACCATATCCATTTTGCCATTTTATTTTTCCTCGCCTTTAAAATTCAAAACTATTATTTCATTACTGTTATTTATTCTCGGAATAGGGTGCGGATTGCCAAGTCCACGGCTTACTATAAGCTTTTCATCGTACATTCCTGATGTGTATTTTGGGAAAACACCCTGTCCCGGGGCAAAGACGCCTCTATCAAAGAATCTCCATTGTCCTCCGTGAGCGTGTCCCGATAAAATAAGGTCAACATTTTTGTCCTTAAGATATCTTTCATAATATTCGGGGTGGTGAGACAAAAGTATTTTATAGCCATCTTCCTTAGCAAAGCGCTCCACAAATTCCACATTAGGTCTTGGAGTGCGCTTGTTTCTACCCTGCTTTTCACCGTGCTCATACCCTGTTGTAAGACCACCGATTTTAAAGCCATAAAACTGGGCAAATTCATTGTCAAGCAAGGTTGCCTTGCTCTCCCTTATCATAGGCTTAATATCAAAATCAAGCTTCATTTCATGGTTGCCAATGCTACAAAAGGTAGGATATTTTTTAGCGCAGA
Organism: Clostridia bacterium; assembly: GCA_017457545.1. The sequence continues at coordinate 617 of JAFTHF010000079.1, read as the reverse complement.
GGTACAAAAATTCTATACCCGTCTTGTAATTTTTGTTATCATGAACTATATCCCCACCGATTAAAACAGCGTTTGGGGAAATTTTATTTATTTCATCTAATATTTTTGTATTATCATATCCGTGCAAATCGGAAATAAAGACAAGGGTGCAGTCACTTATACCGTTCTTGCAAATATTATATGTGCTTATTTTCATACCAGCCTCCCTCAATATTATTCTACACTTTAGTATATCATATATATCATTTATTTGTCAATGAAGTAAAAGGAAAAGCGAGGATTACTCCTCGCTTTCCTTAAGATATTTTTTGAAGAAATGAATCTGGAATGGGGCTGCAATAAGTAGAGTCAGCATATCTGCCATTGGCTGCGTAAGCTGTACACCCGTAAATCCAAGATAATGGGGTAAGATGTATATAAGGGGCAAATAGAAAATGCCCTGTCGGGAGCTGGCAAGAATAGTTGCCCTTGTTTTAAAGCCCAAGCCCTGTAAAAGCTGATTAACATAGGTAGAGTACGCCATAAAGGGCATAACAGCACAGCAAAACAGCAGTGCGTTTTTACCTGCCTCAATTACGGCAGGGTCATCTCTGAACCAGCCCATAATATTTTCGGGA
>JAFTHF010000078.1 GCA_017457545.1 Clostridia bacterium | reverse complement strand
TATAACTCGCCAACCCTGATATTCTTTGTATATGAAAAGTTATTTTTTATATATGTGTTTCTTAGTATTTTATATGCACAATTATAATTTTTATCTTTAAGTAACTCCTTATGTCGTTCAAGATACATAAGACTGCCAACCGAAATTACACTTCCCACATGCTTTAATACATTATCATCAATAAATTTCTCGTTCATATAGCTCCTCGTTGCTTAAATTGTGTATTTTTATAATTATACACAATTTAATTATGTATGTCAACCAATATACACAATTTATATGTGTATAATTAGTTATTATATATGATAAAATTATATACAAGGTGGTGAGACTATGTTTGACGAGCATTTATTTTATAAAAGACTCAGCGAGCTGAGAATATCTAAAAATGTATCTGCCAGAGATATGAGCTTGTCCTTGGGACAAAGCGAAAATTATATAAACGGAATTGAGAACAAGCATGGTTTCCCCTCTATGCAGGTATTCTTTTATATTTGTGATTACTTTGATATATCTCCAATGGAGTTCTTTGACATAGAATCAAAGAATCCTTCTGACATAAGCAGAATTTCCGAAAAAATGAAAGCGCTTAACAGTGAACAGCTGGCACTTGTTGAAAACATTATAGATAATATGAAATAAAAAAATCGGACACGGTGTGTCCGATTTTTTATTTTGTCGATATGCTTCACTCTGTTCAGCTCGATATATTTGCTTCAGCAAATTCGATATGTTTTCGCCTTGCTCAACTCGATATGATATTCGCCTTGTTATTTATCTCGCGCCTGATTACAGGCGCATATCGAATCTGGAAGATATATCGAACACAAAGTGTATATCGATCGCTGTAAGCGAATATCGATGGCTGTCTGTTATTTCAGACAGCCTATGGCGTAGCCGTAATATTCCTCAAGGAAATCCTCGGCGCACTTACGCATAACTACTGTAACCTTATCGTCACGGAAGGCAAAGGTCATATTACAGTTGCCAAGATATCTGTCAATAATCTGCACATAAATCATAAGCTTGCTATCGTCAAGCCATGTGGCAGATACGGCATCATCATACATAAAGCCGTCGGTGGTGCGTACTCCACCCACGTCGTTTGAGTAGCCAAGCTGAGGGAACTTACCGAATTCGTTTCTGTTAATCCCGAAATGAAGCTCCTTTTCTCCTTGCTTATTTATGTAGCAAAGTGTACCGCTGTCCCCATCAAAATTAAGAGTAAATTCGGTAATGCCCATTCTGTTATCCTCAAGGGCGTAGGTCTTACCGTTTATTTTCTCTCGCATGGGAGAATCCTCATTACCCTTTATAGCCACAAGCTCTCTTGTAGAGGTAAGGGCTGTAAGCTCCTCATAAGCCTTTTCGTTTTCGGTTAAGGGGTGGGCGCTCATTTTATCCATAATAAGCTCAAAGAAATGGTTGATTATATATTCTCTGCCTGAGCCCTCGTCACCCTGACAGTCGGCTGTGCATACGAAAATCACATCGTCATCGGGCAGGCACACCGTAAGCTCATTGCCCATACCCACAAAGGCAAAGCCGTTTCTCTCTGTGCGCCATATCTGATAGCCGTAGCCGTGGTGGAATGCGTAGGTTCTTGGCGCCTCTCTGTTATCAACCACCTTTGATGTGGCAGTACGCACATAGTCCTCACTCAAAAGCTGCTTACCGTTCCACTTGCCGTAATTCATCACAAAACGGGCAAAGGACATAATATCACGGCTTGTGCAGAGCATTGCGGAGTCGCCCCAGCTTTCTCCTGTGGGCACCTTAAGAATTTCAGCATTTCTGAATGTGCCAAGGTGAGAAAAAAGCTTCCTATTAAGATAATCAAACAAGGTAGTTCCACATAAATCCTCAACAAGTGAGCTTAAAACCTGGGAGCCCTGACTGTCGTATTCCCAGATAGTACCGGGATAACGGCTCAGGCTTCTGTTACAGTTAAAATAAAGGTGTACTCTGTCCTTGTCCTCATTTCCGAACCAAGGCTGACCGTAGCCCACAGTGCTCATTGTAAGCATATTGCGAATAGTCTGCATACGTATATTCTCAGGCAGAGTCTTGTCTATTTTTTCGGGGAAGAAGTCAGCTATTCTGTCATCAAGAGAAAGCTTACCCTCATCGGCAAGAAAGCCGATTGCCATAGCAACAAAGCTTTTTGTCTGGGAATACATACGGTGGTTTTTATTTCTGTTAAAGGGTGCAAAGTAGCACTCGCAGAAAAGAGAGTCTCCCTTCATCATAAGAACGCTGTGCATAGGGATACCTCTGCGCTCAAGAAGCTCTATATACCTTTTTACAGCCTTACTTTTAACACCGGCAGCCTCAGGTGTGATTTTATCAAACAACATATTTTTCTCCTTAAATACATTACTGAAATTATAATATCATTTTTTTATTCTTTTGGCAATAGGAAATCTGTCCTATTGCCGTTTTTATTTTAATTTTTTTGTATGTACGTTTACATACATACGTGCGTGTGCGTAGGTGAACACAGGGTGATTTTGTATGATTTTTTGCAAAAAATTCCGTAAGCTTTTTTGAGAAAAAATGCACTTTTTTAAAATTACTTAATTTATATAATAAATTAAGTAAAAGTCTAACGTTTTCTAACGCTTTGGTTATGCAATAATAAGGTTGCGGGGGACAACCGACACAAAGGGAAAGGAGATGCACAATGAAAAAGGTAAAAGCGATTAAGGTAACAAAGAGGAGCGCCGAAAAATGTAAGGAGCATTTCGCCCTGCAATCTATGGAGATTGTAGGCTTGGCTCAGGCGATTATAAAGCGAAGATTAGAACGGGCTCTCTTTTGTGAGGAGGAGCTTGATTGCCTTATGCAGACGCTTCTCCATCATGCCGAGGTGTGCGAGGATAAGGGAAAAAGCAAGACTATAATATCAAAATTCGACTCCCTCCGAATTGAAGATATTACAAAGCTTGCCTCCCTTATAAAGAGTATGGGCGACAGGGAGCTGACAGGTAGGACGGAAATCAAGGAGGGTGAGCAGGTAAAAATAAAGTTTGAGGATTTATATGGATAATGCAAGAGAGCTTATTTCCTCCCTTGTAAAAAGGCGAAGAGAGGCCTGGGAGACTAAGGGCAGCATCTCTCTGGATAAACGAATATGTATGGAAAATGCCGACATAATTCTTGACACACCGCATCTGAGAGATGAGGTAATAAAATCACCCTATCTGCTTATTGAGCCCTGCTTCTCTCTTGTAAGCAAGGAAAAAAGGGACTGCCCCTTTTTCCTTAACACCGTGCAAAGAGATTTTATTTCCCGTCTTGAAAAGCACGGAACAAAAAGGCCCTACTTTATCTTAAAGGGGCGACAGCAGGGCTTTACAACCCTTATTACAGCTATTCAGCTTTCCTTTGCCATAGTAAGAAGAAATTTCAGCGGCTTCACCGTAGCTGACAGGGACGATAATGTTAAATCGATTTTCCTTGACAAGGCTAAGCTTATGTACTCCCGTCTGCCCTCACGGCTTAAGCCTACTGAACGCTTTAATTCCTCAAATGAGCTTTATTTTGATAAGCTTAACAGCTCCTGGAGAGTAAGCTGCGCCACGGAAAATCTGGGAAGAAGCCGTACTCTTTCCTTTATCCACTATTCCGAGGCGTCATTCTTTAAATGCTCTCTTGCCTCTCTGCAGCGCTCCCTACAGGAGTGTCTTATTCCCGATGCCCTTTGCATCTACGAAACTACGGCAAACGGCTACGGAGAATCAAAGGAGCTGTGGGATAGCGAAGCCTGTGTAAACCTCTTTTATGAGTGGTGGCTGAGTGATGAGTACGAAAGGGACACAATGCCCGAAATAAAAATGGATTCCTTTATTAAAAAAAGAATAGAGCTTCTTCGTTCCCTTGGCTTAAGGGAAGAAAAAATCAACTGGTACGTGTGGAAATACAGCACCTACATAGACAAAAGCGCAATTAAGCAGGAATATCCCTGCACAAGTGAGGAGGCTTTTATTTCCACTTCAGAATCCATTTTTGACAGAGACAGCATTTCTCAGCATATGGCACAGGGTCTGCCTGAGTATTCTCTTGGCTACTTTATCTATGATAAGGAGAATGTTCCTATCTATTCGGAGGACGGCAGAGTTATCCACTACCACAAGCGTATAACTAACATAAGGTTTAAAAAAAGCGATAACGGGTATATAAAAATCGTGGAGCTGCCTTACCGACGAGAGTACTCCGACAAAATCGAGGAAAGACCTTACGTAATCGGCGCTGATACCTCAGGCACAGGCAGTGACTACTTTGCTGCCAAGGTTATTGACAACACAAACGGAAAATGCGTGGCTACTCTCCACAAGCAGAAAATTGATGAGGACTTGTTTTCCGAGCAGCTATACTGTCTTGGTATGTACTACAATGAGGCGCTTTTGGGTGTGGAAACAAACTATTCCCGTCACCCTGTGCGTGTTTTACGTTCTCTCGGCTATGTAAATCTCTATTCCGCCAACACCGAGGAATACTGTGGCTTTCTTACCACCTCCGTAACCCGTCCTATTATCATAGCCAACCTTGTCAGCGTAATGCGTGACTGTATAAGCCTTGAAACCGACAGGGATACCTTACTTGAAATGCTTGATTTCGCTAAAAGTCCCTCAGGCAAGGCACAGGCTGTAAGCGGTAAGCACGATGACCTTGTTATGTCCTCTGCAATTGCAAGGTACATAGGCCTTGGCTACGATTGTCAGCTAAGGGTGAAAAAGCAGATTTACGACACTCTCCCCCGTAATTTCACCCTTGAGCCAAAAGAAAATAACAGTTATATGGAGTGGTAAAAATGTTTAAAGGAACTATTAAGGCTCGGCTTAAAAGAGCCGAGGAGGAGATTTCACGCCTTAAAGATGAAAACAAAAGAATTATTGACGCACTTGAGCGAGGAGACGGAAATAACAGCATTACCTGCGCCCGTCTTATTGACGAGTGGGTAAACGGAAGGGAGGGAGAAAATGAACGATAAGGATTTTGCAGCTCTTATCTATGAACGGTACGAAAGCGGAATTGAGTATCAGAACAGCCTTGGGCTTCGCCGTCTTATTCCCGAATATGTGCGCTTTTATGAGGGAAAGCAATGGCCTGAGCCAACAAGGAATACAAGAAATCTTCCCCGTCCCGTTATCAACATTGTAAAAATGATTTGCAGAAACAAAAAGAGTGCGATTTTATCCACTCCCGTAAGGATTTTATATAAATCCAAGGATAAGCGTGTGGATACAGACACTCTTAACGCCTTTTCCGACACTGTCCTTAAGGATCTTGATCAGGACGCACTTGATAAGAATGCTATTGACGATGCAACCAAAAAGGGCTCTTACTTTTATCATTATTACTGGGATAGCGAGGGAGAAAGTGCCTATGGGCTTAAGGACGGGGCTCTTCGCTGTGAGCTTATTGACCCACTTAACATCTTTTTTGAAAATCCATGTCAGCTTGATGAGCAAAAGCAGGGCTGGATTATTATTTCAACAAGGGATAAGGTGGAAAATGTAATTAAAAATGCCGAGGAGGGTGTGGATAAAACCCAGATTTTGCCCGATGAGGAGCTTGGAGCTTCTAACCCGTCCAAGGAAATGTGCACCGTTCTTACAATGTACTATAAAAAGGAAAATCAGGTTTTCTGTGTCCGTTCCGTAAAGAACACGGTAATTAAGAGGGAATTTCCTATTTCCCCTAACAAAAATCTTGCCTATGAGGCGCTTGGTGTAGAGAAAAACAGCAAACGTACCGAAAATTTTGCAACACTTTACCCTATTGTGTGCGGTTACTATGAAAAAAGGGACAGATGTATATATGGACTTAGCGAGGTAGAGGGGCTTATCCCTAATCAGAAGGCTATTAACTTCAATATCGCCATGTCCCTTTTAAACGCACAGGAGGTGGCGTGGGGCAAGTATATCGCCCTGCCCGGAGCTCTTAAGGGTCAGACTATTACAAATGCCCCGGGGCAGATTCTTGTTGACTATACAGGCACAGGCAACGGCATTAAAAAGATGCAGGAAAGCTATATGCAGTCCTACCCTGTGGAGCTTATAAAGACTATTACCGACCTTACACGAAGCGTAACGGGAACATCTGAGTTTATGACAGGCGAGGTAGAGGGCGCAGGAATGTCGGGCACGGCAATTGCAAGGCTTCAGTCTCAGGCGCTTCTTCCCATTGAGGATTTACGTGCTACCTTTATGGCAGTCAAGAGAAAGCAAGGCAGAGTTCTTGCTCAGTTCTATAAGCTCTACTTCCCAAAGTGTACCTTTGAGTATTCCTCTGAGGAAAATAAGAGCATTATCGCTCACTTCAACCCCGATGATTACGACGGCAAGGACCTTGAAATCATTGTAGAAACAGTCCTTGGCGCAAACGCATCTGTGGCAGGAGATATTACAATGCTTGACAACCTTTTAAAGAGTGGCAAGATTTCTCTTGAGGCGTACATCGGCGCTTACCCCGACAGCGCCCTTACAGACAAGAAAAAGCTTCTTGCACGTATTAAGGAATCAAAGGAAGCTGAGGCGATTTCCTATAAGGAGGAGATTAAACGTCTTGAAGCTCAGCTTAAGGAAAACGAAAGCACTGTCAGCCGTGTATCAGCTATAATCAGCGAAAATAAATCTCTTAAGGAGATTATAGCAAAGGAGTATTCAAATGGACGAAAATAATATTCACGATAGCGACTTTGCACTTCTCTATCCCGACGTAAACAAGGAGGAGCTTCTTGCAAATGAGGAATTCAATCTCTTTGCAGGCAGCCGTCTTTCAGCCGAGGAGCTGTCGGAGGTGTACCGTGGCTATCTTGACTTAACGGAAAGAATAAGAAAGCGTGAAATGGAAAAGGCTGCAGATATTCTTGCAAAAAAGCTTTCCTCCGTTGGCGCACTTAACAACTCAAACCCTCCCGAAAATACATATTTCACAAGGGAGCAGGTAAAGGGCATGAGCCGTGCCGAGATTAAGGCTAACTATGAAAAAATAAGAAAAAGCCAGGAAAAATGGCAGTAAAAATGAAAAGGAGAATTTATTATGGCATATGAAAATTTTATTCCCTCTGTGTGGTCAGAGGCTATTAACAGAGGTCTTGAAAGAGAATGCGTTTTCGTTCAGGACTGTAACAGACAGTACGAGGGCGATGTATCCAAGATGGGCGACTCCGTACATATCCTTGGCGTAGGTAAGCCCACTATCAAGACTCTTGAAAGAGCTAACGCAAGCGGTGAAATCGACGCTGCCGAGGAGGTATCAGACAGCTCCGTTATTCTTAACATCAACCAGATTCGCTAC
>JAFTHF010000077.1 GCA_017457545.1 Clostridia bacterium | reverse complement strand
ACTGTAGTTGAAGCGGTTCGCTCTAAGGTTGGTGACGCACTTAAGCGCACAGGCTACAACAAAATGGTAATGGCAGGTGGTGTCAGCGCCAATTCCCACTTAAGAGCAGGTATTACCGAGGAATGTAATAAGCACGGTGCCGAATTTTATGCGCCTACACTTAATCTCTGCGGTGACAATGCGGCAATGATTGGCGCACAGGGCTACTACGAATTTTTAAACGGGGAAAGGGCTGACGAAAGCTTAAATGCCTACCCATCATAATTAACATAAGCTAATAGGAGACATTATGAAAATAAGCATAAAGTATTCAGGAAAAATATTGAATCTTCCTGCAGAGGTTGCTGAATATACAGCCGAAGCAACTAAGAATGACCTTAGCGTAATAATCAATTTATTCACATATTCCGAATACCTCTCCTCCTTTGACAATGTAATTGAGGCCTTTTCCGAAAAGCTTGGAATAGGAATTGATTCCGTGCTTACCTCCCTTTCCTTTTGGAATAAAAAGGGGGTAATATCTGTGGAGGGGATACAGGATTATACACCTATTGTTACCTCTTCAAACCGTGTGCCCTCTTATTCTGGTGCGCAAATTTCTAAATTCATTGAAAAAAATAATCAGATGGCTTCCCTGTTTAATGCCTGTCAGGATATTATGGGTAAGACATTTACTACTGTTGATTATAATAATGTAATATATCTTAAGGACTACTACAAGCTTACAGATGAATATATTATGCTGTTAATCGCCCATTGCGTTGAAAATGAAAAAAAGGGCTGGGCATATATAAGAAAAACCGCCTCAGCACTTTATGATGAGGGGATAGATACATATAAGGAGCTTGAAAGACACTTTGAGGATAGAAAAAATAAGCTGTCCATTGAATATAAGATAAGAAGTATTTTCGGTATTGGTATGCGTGAGCTTTCCAAAAAGGAAAAGGAAAAGCTCTCTATCTGGATAAGTGCTGATATAAGTGAGGAGCTTATAAAAAAAGCATACGATATTACAGTTGATAAAACTACTAAGCCGTCTGTGGCTTATGCATCTAAGATAATTGAAAATTGGATTTCTGCCGGTCTTAAAACTCTTAAGGAGGTTGAGGAGGCAGAGGCAAAGCATAATGCTGCCAAGGAGAAATCCTCCTTTGACGCAGATGACTTCTTTAAGGCTGCCCTTGAAAGAAGCGAATTAGTATACGGTAAGGAGGTAAAGAAATGAATTATCCTAAAAAGGTAACTCACGCAGTAGCCGAGGATTTTGAACGTAAGCGTGCAGACAGAGAAAATCTTCGTCTTGTCCGTCTTAATCAGGTATATTCACTTTGCCCCGAAATTGCTGAAATTGATAAGGCTCTTTCAAATGTAGGCTCAGAAATCGTTAAGGCCACCCTTATGGGTAAGGAAGGCATTAATGAACGTATATCTGCTATACGTGAAAAAAATCTTGCTATGCAGGAAAGACGTGCTGCTCTGCTTGTATCCCTTGGATTTGATAAGGATTACACAGAGCCACCCTATGAGTGCGACAAGTGTAACGATACAGGCTACCTTGGAGTAAAGCTTTGCTCCTGCTACAAAAATGCGCTTATTTTAAAGGCATATGAAAGCTCCGGTCTTGGAAATCTTTTAAAAAAGCAGAGCTTTGAAAACTTTTCTCTTGACAGCTTTGAAGGTGATGAAAAATTACGTATTCAGCAAAACTATAATATTCTTTCTGACTACGCAGACAAGCTTGATTGCTCAAGCCCTTCAATTATCCTTGTAGGTGGCACAGGTCTTGGTAAAACCCATCTTTCAACAGCTGTTGCAAGAAAGCTTATTGACAAGGGCTATGACGTAGTTTACGAAACTGCGCAGAACATCTTTACCGATTTTGACAGGGACAGATTTCTTGACCGTTTCGGCGGTGAGGAGCCCGTTTCCTATAAATATCTTGACTGTGACCTACTTATAATCGACGACCTTGGCTCAGAGATGGTATCCACCTTCTCTATCTCCTGCCTTTACAATATTCTTAATACAAGACTTAATAAGGGTAAGCCCATTATTATAAGCACTAACCTTACAGGTAATGAGGTGCAAAGACTGTATCAGGACAGAATAACAAGCCGACTTTTCGGTGAATTTCTTATCCTTCCCTTTACAGGTACAGACTATCGCAGAAAAAAATTAAAAAATAATTAAAAAACATCTTGACAAAGCAGGGAACATATGTTATAATCTACGCGTTATCCAAAGACAGCAGGTTTCGGTAATTGCGTATGCTCCCTGCCGAGGAAAGATTAAATTGAATTT
>JAFTHF010000076.1 GCA_017457545.1 Clostridia bacterium | reverse complement strand
CTGCCTTATAGTGTATAATATAAGAGATAATTATCCGTAAGGAGAGAATAATGGTAACTAAAACTATTGATATAGCAGACGGCGTTAAGCTAAACTATATACATACAGATAAATTCAAGACAAATCAGATTTCTGTCAATTTTATTGCTCAGATGAATAAGGAAACAGCCCATCTCAATGCCATGATACCTGTTATCCTTTTACGTGGCTGTAGGAAGTATCCTACCCAGTCTGACCTTAACAGACGCTTACAGTATCTGTATTCTGCCGACATTGATGCAAAAAATGATAAATGCGGAGAGTTTCAGGTGTTCGGTCTTTCCTCTAATATGTTAAATGACTCCTTTACGGGAGATATTAAGATGGCAGAGGAGATGACTAAGCTTCTTTGTGATATAATATTTGACCCCTATCTGGAAAACGGTGCTTTCTCAAACAAATATGTTGAAAATGAGAAAATCAACCTTATTGATGTAATTGAGGGTGAAATCAACAGAAAGACAGGCTATGCAATTAACAGATGTATTGAAGAGATGTGTAAGGACGAAATCTTTTCTGTTAAGAAATATGGCACAGTAGAGGATGTTGAAGCTGTTACCGAGGTGAGCCTTTATGATGCTTACAAGTCTGCCCTTAAGCATTGCAGAATAGAAATTTACGTAACAGGCGAATGCGACATTGAAAAGGTGTCAGCAATATTTGACTCATATGTAAAAAGCATTGAAAGAGATGTGGAATACCCTTGTAAGCATCCTATCGTAAAACAGGCTGCCAAGGTTAAAAGAATAGATGAAAAGCAGGATATAAACCAGGGTAAGCTGTGTATCGGTATGCGTATTGGCTGTAATGTAGAGGACGAAAGGTTCTATATTGCAAGGCTTTTTAGCGAAATTTACGGCTCAGGCGATATTTCTAAGCTGTTTATGAATGTGCGTGAAAAAATGAGCCTTTGCTATTCTGTGGATTCTATTCTTTTCCAGAGAATCGGTATCCTTATTGTAACAGCGGGTATTGAATTTGAAAATAAGGAAATAACCGAAAAAGCAATATTTGACCAACTTGATGATATGAGAAACGGCGACATTACAGATGATGAGTTCCTTAGCGCGAAGCGCTCACTTCGTAATGTGTTTATGCAGGTTTATGATAGCCCCAGAGCTATGGAAAGATGGGCGCTTAATCATACCCTTTTCGACAGCATACTGACACCTTATGAGGAATGCACACGAATGGAGAGTGCCTCAATCGATGATGTTGTAGCATTTGCAAATTCGATTACCCTTGATACTGTATATTTTTTAAAGGGGGAAGGCTGTGATGACTGAAATGACTGTAAAATCAAGTGAGCTCCTTAAGGAAAAATACTATATGTTCAAGCATAAAAGCGGACTTGATGTTTATGTTTTCCCAAAGAAAATGACTACATCATATGCGCTTTTTGCCACCCGATACGGCGCTGTGGATAACAAATTCAAGCTTGAAAACGAATCCGAATTCACCACCGTACCTGACGGAATTGCCCATTTCCTTGAGCATAAAATGTTTGAGGACGAAAATGGTGAGGACGCATTTACCCGATATGCAAGGCTTGGCGCAAGTGCAAATGCCTACACCTCCAACAATATGACTGCATATCTTTTCTCCTGTACGGAGAATTTCTATGAGTCACTTGAAATTTTGCTTGACTTTGTGACCCATCCCTACTTCACCGATGAAAACGTGAAGAAGGAGCAGGGCATTATAGGACAGGAAATAAGAATGTAT
>JAFTHF010000009.1 GCA_017457545.1 Clostridia bacterium | reverse complement strand
CTTCTATTGATATAATCGTAACAGCAATCAAGAGTTACGGTTACCTGATCGTGCGTATGTCCTTCAACATATAACTGATTATACATATCAAACATAGCAACACCTGCATTCTTAGCAAGCTCGCCATATTTCTCTACCAAAGCCTTTATCGAATGTTCACCCATATTACTTACCGCCTTTTCCAAAGACGCTCTGTGTGTATGATAATATTTAATATCTTTTAAATCGTTTTTTACTTGCTCTCTTGTTATCATTTCTTCTCCTTTTATTTAATTGAACGAAAAAAGACCTCTACAAACAAAAATCCTGATTTGGATTTCTATTCGTAGAGGTCATACCTTTACACGAACCTTATTTAAGAAGCAGTGAGCAGGGATTACGTGTCATAAATGCACTACCTGACTTTGCTTAATAAACGTATATATTTACTTTTTATGATTTACGATCTTAATGATCCTTTTTCCCTCTGTGCGCTGTTCTATTATTAACGAATGGCAATGATTACACAAGCCACTTGATTTCCCGTTTTCATGAACTTTTACATTCATTGGACTGAAACATGCAGGACAGCGTACCGATAATTGGCTAATCGTCAAAATTACACCTCCTATGTCCCATAAAGCATCAAAAGCCACGGAGAAGTTTAATATATGAATGTGTGGAAATGTGTTCATATATTATATTTTATAGCTTTTAATGCGGATATATAACTATAGGGAACAGAAACGGGGATTCCATTTCCTCTAATTAACAAATATTAAGTTTTTCTTTAGAGTACATCCTTATCTGTACTGTGAATTACCTGCTTGACAACTCCGATTATATCCCAATTACCTTTTGGGTGGATATCCTTGTATATCCTTTCTCCGTTAATGTCTAATGAATCATTTGCAGCTTCAAGATAATATTTTCCGTTTTTCTGTCTTAATACCTTTGCTGTAGCTTCTTCATCATTTACTCTTGCTATTACTACGTTTCCAACGTGAGCCTGTACTGAGGTATCAACTATCATATAGTCTCCGTCGAATATTCCTCTCTTTATCATACTTGAGCCTTTAGCAGTTAATATGATATGATCGCCGTTACCGAATATCTCTACGGGCAAAGGAATAGTAGCTTCTATATTCTCAACTGCAAGTATCGGTTCTCCGCAAGGACAAGTACCTACAAGGGCTGCATTTGTTACATTTCCCTTGATAAGGTTCTTTGGAACTGATATGAAGCTTTTCTTTCCTATTTTATCTATATTTATCTGATCTCTGCTTTTAAGTATCTTTATCATATTATGTACAGTGCTTGTTGAAGGAATATTACAAGCCTTGGCGATATCTCTTACTGTTGGAGCTTCCCCAAAAGCTTTGAAGGTGAAAATTATATATTCCAATACCTCGGATATTTTCTTTTCGTTTAAAGGTCTCATAATATCACCTCTTTTCGTTAGAAGAACATAATGTTCGTTTACATTATACGACTTAATTTGATAAATGTCAATAGGCAATTTACATCTTTTTTGTACTGTACTATTTACGGTACTTTTTCCTTTTTTCGTTCTTTTCAAACATTTCTGATATGATAACATCTGCCTGTGATATTAAAATACACTCTTCAGTTTCTGACAAAAGATGAATATTAGGGACACCGTTGATTAATACTTTTACATCCAATGGATTATCTTTCAATTCAATCTTCTGCAATTACAGTCCTCCTTTCGTTTTGTAACTCTATATTAACACACAAAGTTGAAGATGTGAATATGCAATATTTACTATTAAACACTTTGTTTTTTGTGTTTTTTCTTTCTTATGTTTCTCTTTTTTATTTCTTTGATAAGTTTTGAAAAGTTATGATTTTTATGCTTTTTGTACCAGAAAATACCTCTTGCGAGAAGGGAAGAAAAAAGAGCTTACGCTTATATATCTAATGAAGAAAATGCTCTTTTTTCTCGATGCTGACAATAAAAATTAAAGCATCCCTATCTTCCTCTCGGTATTTTCCGGTTGAATTTTGGGTGAATTTGGTTGATTTGTGTTATCACCCATAAATTAATACTTTTTCACAACTTTATCTTTGTTCAGTAAAGTACACAAAAATATTAGTGATAAATAACACTTCAAGCATATTCAAATCTTCGATATTTTGGTTTATCATTGAAGGCAGAAAGGAGGAAAATATAATGAAAACTGCTGTAATTTACGCTCGTTATTCGAGTGAAAGACAAACCGAACAATCAATAGAGGGACAAATTAGAGAATGTACCCACTATGCACAAACACACGATATTCTTATTGTGGACACCTACATAGACAGAGCTATGACAGGTACAAACGATAACAGAAGTGACTTCCAACGTATGCTTAAGGATGCGGCTAAATCAGATTGGGATATAGTCCTTGTATACAAGCTTGACCGTTTTTCTCGTAATAAATATGAAATGGCTATACATAAAAAGGCATTAAAAGATAACGGAATACAACTTGTATCTGCTAAAGAGCACATTCCCGAAGGTCCTGAAGGTATCATTCTCGAATCATTACTTGAAGGCATGGCTGAATACTATTCTGTTGAATTAGCCCAAAAAGTTAGCAGAGGTCAAAAAGAAACAAGAATAAAAGGTAATTATTCCGGAGGCGGTATTCCATACGGTTACAAAGTGGAAAATAAAAAAATCATTGTATGTGAAGACAGAGCTCAAATAGTTATACGTATCTTTGAAATGTATACTTCCGGCATGATTGTAAGAAAAATTGTCGAGAAGCTTACAGAAGAAGGTATTATGCAAGCTAACGGCAAACCATTTACTTTGGTTATCATTTATGATATGCTTCACAATGAACGGTACACAGGTAAATACACTCACAAAACAGAAGGAGTATATACCAATATATTTCCACGTATCATTCCAGACCATATATTCCAAGCTGCTCAAACACTTACTAAAGCAAACAAAGTAGGCAAAAATTCTTTAGAAGTTATTTTTATGCTCAGAAACAAAATGAAATGTGGACATTGCGGTGCAAATATGGTAGGAGAATCCGGCACATCGAAAACTGGCAAACGTATTCACTATTATAAATGCGGCAAAAAGAAAAAGAATCGCAATAACTGCTCTATTTCAAATCCCATTAGAAAAGATCTATTAGAAAAAGTAATTGTAGACACAACCATAAAGGTACTCAATAATCCGGATACTGTAAATTATCTTGTAGATAAGATTTTTGAAGCACACGGCGAAAGAGTTAAAGATACTTCTGTCCTTAACATATTGGAAGCTAACAGAAATAAAAAAAAGAAATCACTTGATAACATAATTGCTGCGGTAGAACAAGGTATAATCAAACACACTACAAAGCAAAGAATTGTAGAGCTT
>JAFTHF010000075.1 GCA_017457545.1 Clostridia bacterium | reverse complement strand
TATTTTACTTTGTAAAGTGTTTTTTCGAAATTTTTTTCTTTTTTTCTTTTATTATTTGATAAACTACTTTAAATGCTGTTTGTCCTCCACTTAAAATAAGCAGAATTCCCAGTACAATTCTGGGGATTTTCGGGTCAACCGTATTTGCAAGATAAGAGCCTATTAATGTACCGGGTATTGAAAACAGAATAATGGGTAGCAGCCTTTTTAAATTCAGCTTTCGTTTTCTTAGATGGATAAGAAGTGAGGAAAATCCGGCTATCAGAAAGAATAAAAGATTAGTTCCTTGAGCTATTAACTGTGGATAATTCATACACAGGGTCAGGTATATTACTAAAAATCCCCCACCTCCAATGCCCATTCCAACAAGTATTGCAATAAGAAAGCAAACAAGCATCATCATATTATTTCAACACCATGGAAAAGCCTGAATAAATTACTAATGCTGAAAAAATCAGACTAAGCCACTTCCTTTCTATTTTATCCATAAGATATGCACCGACAATACCTCCCAAAATGATAGGTAGCAATGACAGCCTTATAAGCTCATAATCAACATTTTCTCCTTTGACATAAAAATACAGGCTGACAAAAGACATGGGCAAGACCGCCATTATTGTCATTGCAAAATTATTTTTTACATTTTCTTTTTCTAAGTAAGCCAAAAGATATATTAGCACTATTCCTGCGCCTGTGCCTAAAAAGCCGTTTATTACTCCTGCAAGACAGGAGAAAAATCCTAATATCAGATATTTGATGATTCCTTTGTTTAATGTTTTGTTTTCTTTCATAGTATAAAATTTTCGTATTTTTTTATTTTCTATTGTTTTTTTAATACTTTTCTGTTATTATAATATATATGGGAATATATCTATCCCTATTTTTCAATGTCAAATTTTATTTTAACCGATTTTATCAGCTATATGCTTTGATATATTCGTCGCAAAGAAAGGAATCAAAAATGAGAAAATCCCCGGTGGTTACAAACAACAAAAAGAAAAGAACTCCTAAAAAGCCCAGCAAGGGAAAGGTTATTCTTTCTTTTTTGAATAAAATAATGCCTTATGTGCTTTCAATTTTTTTTGTAATAACATTATTTGCTATTGCAGGAATTGCGGGTGCATTCGGTCGTGGTATCAATTCCTTGCTTGGAGGCTTATTCTCTAACTTTGGTACTTACTTTACAGCTATATTCCTTCTTTTCCACGCACTTATGTGGTATTACGATGTTAACAGAGGCATCTGCAAGCGCAGAGTTGTATGCTCCCTTGTTACCGTAATTTCAGTAGCTACTCTTCAGCATATTATCACAGCTATCAAGAGCTCCGATGTGCTTGTATACAACCTTAAAACACTTTACAATCTTGGTAAGGAAGGTAAGGGTGGTGGCGTATTCGGTGGCTTTATCGGTACACTTCTCTACAACCTTTTGAGCAATGTAGGCGCTGTTGTAGTAGTTGTGCTCATTCTCTTCTTTATGATTCTTCAGATGTTTAATATCACACCTGCAACCATTACTAAGAAGATAATGGGTGAC
>JAFTHF010000074.1 GCA_017457545.1 Clostridia bacterium | reverse complement strand
GAAAGATTACACGTGTTGGCAACTCTACCGTTGCAGCTCAGTGAAATAGCATAAACAGTAGCCATTCGAATACGTGGAGGAATATTGCTTGTAGACTGGAAGGAAAGAGAAAGCTCAGATGGAATAGCATTCTTAAGACCATCAACAGCATCCTTAATATTCACAACATAATGCTTAATGCCAAGATGGTTAACAAGTGCATAAGCACAGTCGATATCGTGCTGATCTCCATTAGGCATAAGAACACCGATAACTCTATCTTTACCGAGAGCCTCAACGCAAAGCGCAGCAACAACGGAGCTGTCCTTTCCACCGGAAATACCTAATACAGCGTTACAGCCTTTGCCGTTCTTTTCAAAAAAATCAACTATCCACTGTACGCAATCATTTTTTATTTTCTCTGCATTAAACATATTAATCACCTCAAGTATTTTTTTATATTATACCCCCTTTATAATATTTTGTCAAGTAAGGAAGAAATGGGTGGCGCTTTATTGATTTTTTCTCTTCTATATTGTATACTGATATTATAGAGATTTAAGGAGGAAGAATATGGAGCTTTACGATTATGAAAAAAAGCATATTGAATACTTGCGTTCACATATCGGAGAATGTACTCTCTTCTTAAAAAGGGACAGTAGCTTCCCCTTGAATGCTCCTTGTAGAATCGCTGCATACGGTAACGGTGTGCGTAAAACCGTTAAGGGTGGTACAGGCTCGGGTGAGGTGAATTCCCGTTACTTTATCAATGTTGAAAAAGGGCTTGAGGACGCAGGCTTTGAAATTACCTCAAGGGATTGGCTTAATTCATATGATAAGGTATATACCGAAGCAAGAAAATCCTTTGTTAAACAAATAAATAAAGAGGCAAGACAGCGTCACACCTTGGCACTTGTGTACGGAATGTGAAAAATCATGCCAGAGCCTGAATATGACTTGCCACTTGACGCAGATGGAGATGCTGCCATATATGTTCTTTCGAGAATTTCAGGCGAGGGCTCAGACAGACAATTTATCAAAGGAGATATTCTTCTTTCCGAAACGGAGAGGAGAGATATTTTATACCTCAATTCTAAGTTTGAAAAATTTATGTTGGTCCTAAACGTAGGTGGTGTTATCGACCTTTCGGAGCTTGGTGATGTAAAAAATATTCTTCTTTTATCGCAGCTGGGCGTTGAAACAGGATATGCACTTGCAGATATTTTACTTGGCAAAATTTATCCGTCGGGCAAGCTGACTACCAGCTGGGCAGAGCCTTGCAGCTATTCTCACCTTGATTTTGGAAACAAGGATGATACAAGGTATAAAGAGGGTATTTATGTTGGTTACCGTTATTTTGATGTTATGGGTATAGAACCCTTGTACCCCTTTGGATTTGGACTTGGATATACCGACTTTCAAATAAATAATACTGTGGTTACAGCTGAGAAAACAGAAATACATATTAAAGCTACTGTTTTGAATATCGGAAATTATAAGGGTAAAGAGGTAGTACAGGCATATATAAGTGCCCCAAATGGTAATCTTGATAAGCCAAGGTGTGAGCTTTGTGCCTTTAAGAAAACAAAAGAGTTATCTCCCCTTGAAAGCGATTTTGCAGAGCTTAAATTTGACCTTAGAGATATGTGCTCTTATGATGAAAAAAGAGAAGCATATGTGCTTGAAAAAGGTGAATATATACTGTATATAGGAAGCTCATTAAAAAACAAAAGTCCTGTTGCAAAACTAAATTTAGACGGGGACGTGTTTGTTTTTAAGGTTAAAAATCTATGTGGGCCATATGATTTCAAGGATTTTGCACCAAAAAATATCGAAAGAGCAGCTGTAAAGGACAAAATCCCTGTAATCAATATCAGCGCATCTGATTTTTACGAAAAAAGTGCAGATTACCATAAGGAAGAAATAACAGAGGAAAACGTAAAGGCTCTTTCCGATAATGAGCTT
>JAFTHF010000073.1 GCA_017457545.1 Clostridia bacterium | reverse complement strand
ATGCTGCATCACAGGTTTACGTAAGAAATAAGGAAAAGGGCTGTGCAGAGGTGGGCTTCTATTCAGAGGTGCACAGGCTCAGCGCCAAGACAACAGAGGAGGAGCTGCTTGCTCTTATTGACAAGCTTAACCGTGATGATAAGATACACGGTATCCTTTGTCAGCTCCCCTTACCCAAGCATCTTGACGAAACAAAGGTAATACTTGCCATTGATCCAAAAAAGGATGTTGACGCCTTTCATCCTGAGAATGTAGGCAAGATTATGATAGGAAATTACAGCTTTCTCCCTTGCACTCCTGCAGGGGTAATGGAGCTGATTTCATCCACAGGGGTGGACATTTCCGGTAAGGAATGTGTTGTTGTGGGCAGAAGCAATATAGTTGGTAAGCCTCAGGCAATGCTTCTTTTACAGAAGAACGGCACAGTTACAATCTGCCATTCAAGAACTAAGAATTTAAAGGAGCAGACCCTTAAGGCAGATATTCTTGTGGTTGCAATCGGTAAGGCTGATTTTATCACAGGTGATATGATTAAGGAGGGCGCTGTTGTAATTGATGTGGGTATGAACAGAAAAGCAGACGGCAAGCTGACAGGCGACGTGGATTTTGCATCCTGTGAGCCAAAGGCGGGCTACATTACACCCGTACCCGGTGGAGTTGGACCTATGACAATTACAATGCTTCTTAAGAATACAATGACAGCTGCAAAAAACAGCGTAAGATAAGCTTTGGTCATAAAAATCAGCAAACGTAGCTGAAAAAATCGCACATTTGAGGGATTATGATAGAAAAATTAAAGGATAGATTTGATAAAAACCGTCTGTTTCTTAATATAGTGGCTACCTACTTAAATCAGTATGAGTGCTTGGTTACAGAGGAAATAATAGAGGAAATTACAGGAGGGGATGCATGTCTTGCCCCCTCTGCCTTTGCTACGTTTTTATCCTCTGCCTTTATTGAGGACCAAAAGCTTGAAAGAGAGATGGAAAAGGAATATTTCATCCCCTCTGTAAGGGAGCTTGACCCCTCAGACTACGAAAACAATCCCTACTATAAAAATATAAAAATCCCATCAAAAAAAATGGGAAGCTGGACACTTGGTCGCCAAAAATACAAATCCTATGAGGGCTTTATCCGTGATGACTACACGGTTTTAGAGGATTATCGGGAAATTCCAAGCATAGGCTACTTCAGAAAGGAATTTTCCTTCCCCACCGTGTATGAAAACGGGGTGGAATGGATGGCTATTAAGCCAAACGAAATTGAAACAATGAGAGAGCCTGTTGCAAAAGCCCATGGACGTGTGGTGGCTTTTGGCTTGGGACTTGGGTATTTTGCTTATATGGCAAGCCTAAAGGCTGATGTAAGCTCTGTTACCGTTGTTGAGCGTGACGAAAACGTAATCAAGCTTTTTTGTGAACAGATACTGCCTCAGTTTGAGCATAAGGAAAAAATCACCGTTGTTAAAAGCGATGCCTTTGACTTTGTAGCTGACGAAAAAAACAGGGATAAATTTGATTTTGCCTTTGTGGATTTATGGCATGATGTATCCGATGGCACCGACCTTTATGTTAAGATGAAGAAGCTTGAAAACAAGCTTAATGCAGAGTTTTCCTACTGGATTGAAAAATCTATTTTGCTTGGTCTTAGACGCAAGATTTTCTATGCCATTTACGATAGTGAGAAAAAGGGCAAAAATCTTCTT
>JAFTHF010000072.1 GCA_017457545.1 Clostridia bacterium | reverse complement strand
ATTATTGTAAGAAATAGCTATCTGTATGCTATTTTCTTTTTCGTATAGGGATATATCCAGTCCTTTAGGATTGTATACATACAGGTAAAGACCGTAATTATCTTCTTTAACGGCTTTAGTAGTGTAACAATATTCAATAAAGCTCAAAACCTGTAAATCCTTAGTATTGTCAAACGGGAAATCCTTGACATCAAAGGGTTTACCGTTTATCTCGCAAGATTCGAGATCATCCATTACATTAGACCTATCTATCCCAACTGTTTCGTTCTCCACAGCATAAGTAACGGTACTGAATACGGGTATTACCGTAAGCAGTACCATCACCATTGCTAATATACTAAGAATTATCTTCTTAGATATATTGACTTTCGTCAAAAGATAATACTCTCCACGCTTAATTTAACACCTGTGATGTCACCAGTATTATCTCCGTCGTTGTTATCGTCATTATTGTTATTTGTACTTGAAGGAACTGTAAAGTCTATCTCTACAGTATTTTCCCCGTTTGAGATAATGAGGGTAAACATATCCTCATATGTATATTCCGAGCAATCCTCTATATCTGCATTAACGTATACAGCATTAAGAATGGTAGTAATATCTCCCAATGGCTTGATTGTGAAGGAATTGCTCTCATATACAATATCAAAGCCTTCGGTAAGGTCTTTTATACTCTGATATGAGGTTATTTCTCCGTCAAGGATAATATTGAAGTCCTTATCCTTGATTACATTTGGAACTACCTTTACTGTGTATTCTGTTTCTTCATTTTCCGAGGTCTTGTCTACTACATAAATTGCTACTGCTTTATCCTTAGACATTTCATAACCCTTAGCATTTGAAGAGATCTCCTTACCGTTGTAAAGGACATAGAAATCGGAGGTAAGAATATCATCACCTATAAAATGCATATATACTCCTGCACCGATAGCAAGAACGAATACCACTAAAACGAGAGTTCCGATTATTGATACAATTGATTTTGCTTTCATAAAGACCTCCTTTCTTAGAATGAGTATTCACCCATAGATAAGGTTACTCCGGATACTGTTTGCATAGGACGGAATCTGAAGGTGTCAGTAAGTCCCGAATTGGTTTCCGTTACTGTAATCTCATAATACCAATAGTCATTCATATAATCTTGGAATCTATCTCTATAATATACCCTAACGCTATCTCTCTCGGAAGATGCATAATAGTTCTCTAAGGTACAGTTAATTGTAAGATTAAGCTGATTACCGCTTATGGAACAATCATATATACTGTCATAATACGGATTGATTTTTGTAATAGTAGAAATATCTACTGTGTTGCCTGTACCGTCAACCCAAGTTTTTTCATCGGTTTTTGTATTATACTGCTGGTCTTTTACTATAATATATCCAACTTTTCTTACGGAATAGGTATAGTCACATTTTGCTCCTACCTTGCCAAAGCTATTCATAGGAGTAATATTAAAGGTATATGTATTACCTGAACCTACAGCATAATAATCTCCTATAGCAGAACTATTCAATTTAGATGCTTCATCACATGAAACCTCTATAGATGTCGGATTACCCAAGAATGTTACAACACAAGTATCTGAATGCTTTCCTTCTCTCGTTGTTACAGTTACAAGTATTTCACCCTCAAATGCCTTGTGGCAAGTAATTGTAGCCTGTGTACTTCCGTCTGCACTAGGTGTTACAGTGATGTAATTACTTACATTCTCTGTGTTAGTTGTATCAGCCCATTCTACGCTCCAGTCTACCTTCTTATTCTGTGCATTTTCGGGATAAACTGTAGCAGAAACATTTACAAAAACTGTGCCGGTATAGCTTGCTGCCATAGCTTTGGGTGAGAATGACAGATATATGGGAAGCTTGTATTCCTCATCCATCTTCATATATATTCCATCACCCATGGCAACGTTATCTATCGTTTCATCCTTATCTTCATAAGGGGTATTTGCACAACCCATAAGTAAAGCTGTGCAAATACACAATACAAGGACAAGGGAAACAAGTGTTATGATCTTATTCTTCCTTGTCATATATTCCCTCCTCGATTAACGAATTAAAATACGTAGCCTGATGGATTAATACTAATCATATTCAATGTGGTTGAGTTTTTGTAGCCTGCGAAGTAAAGGATTGTTATATCATCAAATGTAGAATATCTACCACTAAAAGATACTGTTACCTGAGCAATATTTCTATTGGACATTGCAGAAAGGAACTCGATGATTTCGGATGTAGAACAATCACTGAAAGGAATATCTGACATATTACTGGGAGAAAAGATCCAGTTCTTCATATCTGACTTATAGTCAAAATAGAGGGATACGCCCTTAATGCTCTTTCCGTTATATGTATCTGCAAAGGTACCTCTAAGTCCATTACCGTCACCGATAGCAAGCTTATTTGTGCTTGAAACATAGTTAAGAGTAACAGTGTCAATGAATGAATCTGTGATGGTATATACTGTACTCAAAATAGGTGTAGCTACAACCTGTCCACCTGTGCCTGTTGCAGTAGGACAAATTTCATAAGTGATATTTGTCTTGCCACCGTTCATATTACATACTACATTACCGATTTTAAGAGATACACCGGTAACTCTCTGCGCATAGTCAATTGTACATGTTGCGGCGAGCTCAGGGTTATCCAGGGATGTAGCCTTTACGATAATCTGTTCACCGAAAGCAGCCTTAAAAGCAACTGTGAGCTGTCTATTTGAGGCAGTTGTATCAAATGTAACATAGGAGCTTACATTCTTACCGGATGCCCATGTACTTGAGGGGTTTTTCCAAGAAACTTCCCACTTAACACCATATTTCATTGCATCTGCAGGTGTACCGGACACAGTAATTGTAACTGTCTTTGCCGGTTCGTTTATAAGACCAAGAGTTGCAATCTCTTCTTCTGTTGCCGCTGCGCTCATAAGCTTGATTTCACTCTGCTGACCAGTCTTTACGATAACTGATTCAGGATCAAAAGCGTTTATATCGCTTACAGGCTTATTGTTATTGGAAATGGGAGCCTTAGAGCTTCCACAACCTACCATAAGGCAGGTAGAAAGTACCATTACAACTACCAAAACGACTGAGATGATTCTTTTCATCAAGAATACCTCCTTTAATTTATCTTAAGAGCATGGAAAGGAGTGTCTTATCTGACTTACGGTTAGGCTTAATGGGACACTCATACACCTCTCCATTCTCATCTGCGGAAATTACTGTGAATGTGTTGATAACTGTTACGTTACCCTTATCGTCCTTCATTTCAAAGGGCTTTACGCAAAGCTCTGCTTCCATTGCATCACCAAATACGATATCGAGTACTACATAACCACCGTTATCGTGGGGTACTACACCGATCTTAACCTCTTTACCTCTTACTGTGCCCTTAATGAAGTATGAAAAGTATGTCTTATTATCCTTTGTTGTGAAAGTTTCTCTTTCTACCTTAACGTTATTATTGTTTACCATAATTTAAAATCCTCCTTAATTATTTCTTCTTTTTGCCTTTTGTCTGAGAAATAGCCTTTGCTTCAGACTTTGTCTTACCCTCTGCAAGTGCCTTCTTATACTTGTAGATGCCTGCATGGTCGGACTGACACTGGAGATAGCCGGAACGGATACCTGCTTCATAGTCGGTGAGCTCCTTGCCCTCTTTAGGACCGTGAGTATGTACCTTTTCTTTTCTCTCCTGTGCATAATTTTCTGCACGCTTCTTGGGAACTGCCCATCTGCGCTTGTTGTACTTATCTGTATTTGCCATGTTTTTACTCCTTTTGATTTAATAATTTAATGTGTCGCTTCATCAGCTGTATTCAATTTTAAGTATGCCGAAATAAAACATTGTGTTTTTGTGCGGTACTTTCGTAATGGAAGGTGGCCACCTTTATCTTGTCTGCAAGTCCACACTTAACCACCTATTTTACGGCATTAAGTTATATTGATGTAGACAAATATTGTTTTAGTCTACATACTTACGAGTTGTTGCAGTTGCCGGAACTCTTTTACCCTCGGCTTCATCTGCGTTTCTGAAGCAATAGATAAATTCAAATGCTTCATTTCTTTTTTCTGTTTTCTTAAAGAATGTATCTCTACTGAAAATTACAGTCTTACCTTCAATATTTTCTATTGAAAGCTCTTGTCT
>JAFTHF010000008.1 GCA_017457545.1 Clostridia bacterium | reverse complement strand
TTTTAAGTCAGGCTAAGGAATTTATGATAAGCTACAGTGACGGTTGCGTTGACACGGCTGCCTTATGTGCCCTTCATACGTCTGTAAGGACAAGGGTATTTAAGCTGATGTCGAAAAAAAGCCTTGACTTTAAGAGCATTAAGGCATGTGAGGACCTTCTTTTTAATTCCGAGTGCGGTAGCTATATTAATCTTAGTGAGAACATCGCCTTTAAAAAGGAGCATTCCTATGTTCACTTTATTGACAGCAGGCTGCTTTCAACGGTTGAGTTTTCTTATCCCTTGAAGGACGGACTTATCATTACCGAGCTTAATACAGCTGTAGCTTTTGATAGGGAAAGAGAAAATTCGGAGCTGCTCTATACCGTAAGGCTGCTTACCGATGGAATAAACGGTCAGCTAACGGTCCGTTCCCGTCTTGACGGAGACAGGATAACGGCTAATAAAATGACAAAGCGAGTAAAGAGAATACTTTGCGATGCTCATATTCCGTCACACCTGAGAGATAAAGTGCCTGTGATTTGCGACAGCGACGGCATACTTGCAGTAGGTGACATCTGTGTATGTGACAGGGTCAAGCCGAAGAAGGGAAACAATACCACGGTAATCAATTTTTATAAATCTATGTGATATATACTTTGGAGGATTAAGATGTTAAACGATATTAAGGAAGTACTTTTGAGCGAAGAAGAAATTGATAAGATTACCACCAGACTTGCAGAGCAGATAGACCGTGATTACTGCGACAGAAACAAGCGTCTTTTACTTCTCGGTATTCTTAAGGGAAGTGTTGTTTTCCTTACAGACCTTATGAAGAAAATCAAGAGACCTGTAGAAATTGATTTTATGAAGGTTTCCTCTTATCTTAACGGTACTACAACTACAGGTAAGATTAATATAATTCTTGACCTTCACCGTTCTGACCTTTCTCAGCTTGATATTCTTGTTGTTGAGGATATTATTGACAGTGGAAGAACACTTTCACACCTTATTAAATATCTTGAAATCAACGGCGCACGTTCAGTAAAGACATGCACCCTTCTTGATAAGCCCTCAAGACGTCAGGTGGACTTTGTTCCCGACTATTGTGGCGCACAGGTTCCCGACTACTTTGTAGTAGGCTACGGACTTGACTATGCGGAGCTTTACCGCACATTACCCTTTGTTGGCATTCTTAAGCCCGAGGTGTACGAAAAATAAAGTATAATTTTTGTCCTTTGGGCAAAGGAGGTATAGATGAAAAAGAAAAACAGCATTTTTACCGTTGTCTTTTACGCAACTCTTGCTCTTGTAATTTTGTTTGCAGTAGCAGCCTTGTTTATGGGTAACGGTGAAGAGGAGGAAATCATTACGGATAAGGATATCCTTGGTTACCTCGAAAACGATCAGTTTAAGGAATTTATACTTGATGACAACGGATATCTTACCGGTGTTATATATAAGGACGGCGCAGAGAAGAAGATTGAGTTCCAGTTCAGCAACATAGGCTTGAATGTATTCTACGATAAGTTTACTGAGCTTCAGGCTACCCCCGGTGAGCTTACCAATCTTACTGCATATGTGTTCCAGCCAATCAAGGAAGCACCTGCTATTTTAGGCTATCTTCCTATGATTATTGTAGGCATTATCCTTATAGTTATATTTGTTGTAATGTCCCGTCAGGCTAGCACAGGCGCAACAAAGCGTGGCAGCTTCGGTAAGACAAAGCAGAGAAACCTTGACCCCAATGCTAAGCGTGTGCTTTTTAGCGATGTTGCAGGTGCAGATGAGGAAAAGGAAGAGCT
>JAFTHF010000071.1 GCA_017457545.1 Clostridia bacterium | reverse complement strand
GACAGGGAGAAAATATCTCTTGATAATGGAACAGTCAGTAAAAAAGCAAACAGCGTATAGAAGAAAAGCACCTCTATAACACTGTTTGTCTGTGTGGTTTTCTTCTTCAATGCTTCACGGAAGCCCTTGAAAATTCCGTAAAGAAGTATAAGAAATATCCAAAGATTACTCAAAGCAATTTAACTCCTGCGTTCTTGCAATCCTCACGGATTTCCTTTGTCCAGTAGGATGAATGAACCTCTCCGATATGTGCCTTGCGAAGGAAGTACATACAGATTCTTGACTGACCGAGACCGCCACCGATGGTGTACGGAAGCTCACCGTTTAAAAGCGCCTTGTGGAATGCAAGAGAGCTTCTCTCCTCGCAATTTCTCACCTTAAGCTGATGCTTAAGCGCTTCCTCATCAACACGAATACCCATTGATGAAAGCTCAAATGGAATATCAAGAACGGGGAAATATACGATAATATCACCGTTTAATGTCCAGTCATCATAGTCGGGAGCACGTCCGTCATGAATGTTACCTGACTTAAGCACGCCACCTATCTGCATAATAAACACAGCTCCGTATTCCTTAGCTGCAGCATGCTCTCTGCCCTTGGCATCAAGGTCAGGATACTTATCCTCAAGCTCCTGAGTGGTAATAAAGGTAATCTCCTCAGGAAGCTCTCTGTCGATATAAGGATAAAGCTCACAAATAAACTTTTCTGTACGTCTTAAGGATGAATAAATAGACCTTACCATATCCTTAAGTGTCTTTTCTGTTCTCTGCTCCTTAGTGATGATTCTCTCCCAGTCCCACTGGTCAACGTACATTGAATGGATGTTATCCATAGTTTCATCACGGCGAATAGCAATCATATCGGTGTAAAGACCCTCACCAACCTTAAAGCCGTATTCCTTAAGGGCAAGGCGCTTCCACTTTGCAAGGGAGTGAACAATCTCTATATTTTCACCGGAGTGGATATCGAAATTAACAGCTCTTTCAACACCGTTCAAATTGTCATTAAGTCCGCTTTCGGAATTTACAAAAAGAGGAGCTGAAACTCTTGTAAGATTAAGAGCCATAGCGAGATCTCTTTCAAAAAAGTCTTTGATTTTCTTAATGGCTACCTGTGTTTCCTTAACGCCAAGGGTGGACACATAGCCTGCGGGTATGCATGACATATTTTTTTACCTCCGTCATTAATTATTAATATCTCACAGTATAGCACAACTTAAATTCATTTGCAATATAATATTATAAATTTATTTAGTTTTATAGGCTCACCCTTTGGGAAAGCTCCCACAAAGTGGATGAGAGGGCTCTCTCCGTCGGCTATGCCGCTACCTCCCTTTGCACAAAGGAGGCTTTTTAAATGGATACAATTAAAAAAGGGCGCTCAATTGAGCGCCCTTATTATTTTTCTTAGATTGCGCTGTCAGTAGCAGGCTTTTCTTCCTTCTTAACACCGATCTTGTTGTAATCTGCAAGACCTGTGCCGGCAGGAATAAGCTTACCGATGATAACGTTTTCCTTAAGGCCAAGGAGGTGGTCAACCTTACCCTTGATAGCAGCCTCTGTAAGAGCCTTTGTAGTTTCCTGGAAGGAAGCTGCAGAAAGGAAGGACTCTGTGGAGGAAGCAGCCTTTGTGATACCAAGAAGGATAGGTGAAGATGTTGCCTCACGAAGCTCAATTTCACCGGCATCAATTCTTGCACGGATAGCCTCATTAGCGATAACAAATTCTTCCTTATCAACTATGGTGCCAACGATAAAGTCTGTATCGCCTGCATCCTCAATCTTAACCTTTCTTGTCATCTGACGGGTAATAACCTCAACGTGCTTATCGTCAACGTCAACGTTCTGTGAACGGTAAACCTTCTGAACCTCACGTACGATATAGTCATAAACTGCCTCAATGCCGTTAATCTTAAGGATATCGGCAGGAGCCATATAGCCCTCTG
>JAFTHF010000070.1 GCA_017457545.1 Clostridia bacterium | reverse complement strand
GAGCAGATTCTTCTGTAACCGTATCTGCCGTTGTGCGATTTATAGATCTCTAAGATAGCTTGTTTTTCGCTTTCGTATTTGTCCTTATTTTTCTGTTTTAGGTAGTAATAATATATGCTTCTTGCTATCACGGAAAGTTCTAACAAATCTTTAAGCGGATACTTTTGCCTTAGTTCAGAGATTATTTCTGCTTTTTGCCGTTCTTTTGCTCTTCCGCAATAACTAAGGCACTCAGTTTTTTTAAGTACTCAATCTCCATTCTGAGTCTTTGGTTCTCTGCGATGAGATCTTCTTCTACCTTTTTATCAAGCTTGGGCGGACGCCCTTTTTTACTTCCGTAGGAATTGCCTCAGCGTTCTTTCATCAGACCTTCGGTTCCTTCTTCCAAAAATATGCGTTCCCATCTTTTTATGCTGCCTGTATACTGTTCTTCTTCCGAACGAGTCTTGGCATCAAAATACTTTCTTGCTGTTTCACGATATCCAAGATGGTGTTCTCGCATATTCATTATAACACACACCTTGAATTCTGTCGAGTACCTTTTCTGTTTTGTTCCTTTCTTTGCCATAAAAATATGCACCTCCAAAAATGTCTAACTTTTGGGGTGCATATCAAAACGGGGGATATTTATTTGACTGCGGCTTGCAAATTCCCAGACTTATCACTGCTTTTTATAACATAGTCGAAAATAACAAACGCTGTGTCGAATATTCCGTTGACGGATTTATTGAAAATGTGATAGAATAAATTAATAATATTTTTGTTTATAAGGAGTTATCAAATGGAGTTCGATCTGATTGATGTTTCTAAAAGACATATAATAGTTGCAGCACATAGGGGAGTATCCGGAGGCAACATTCCCTGTAATACTATAGCTGCATATGAGATAGCGTTATTGCAAGGTGCTGATATGATTGAGGTTGATGTCGATGTCAGCTTAGACGGTGTTCTTGTTATTTTTCATCCAAACATGGAGGAAGCGCATCTCAGAATTAATAAAAGAATACCTACAATGACATATGAATATATAAAATCTCTGCGTTATGTCAATTATGACCGCACCCCTACTCAATTTGGTATAGCTACATTTGATGAGGTATTGGAATGCTTTAAAGGAAGATGCTATATAAACGTAGATAAATTTTGGGGGCATCCTGTTGAAATATACAATGCGATCAAGCGCCACGGTATGTTAGAGCAGACGGTTGTGAAATGCAGCCCCTCGGAAAAAGTATTCAATATACTTGAGGAAGTAGCGCCGGATATTCCATATCTTCCTATAGTGAAGGATAATTATGAGCTTCATGAGGAATTGATGAAACGAAACATTAATTACTTAGGTGCGGAAATGTTATTTACCTCGGAAAGTTCGCGGAATATAAGCCGAGAGATAATGGACAAAATGCACCGAGACGGTAAGCTTATTTGGGCAAACTCGATAATATATAATTACAAGGATCAGCTTTCGGCATTTCATTCAGATGATACCGCTCTTACGAAGGACATGGAAAAGGGCTGGGGCTGGCTTGCAGACAGGGGCTTTGATATAATTCAAACTGATTGGCCGAGTATGCTTATAGAGTATTTGAAGAATACCAACAGATATTATAAAAAGCAAAATTAAGGGATTATGAGGAGACGGAAAAATGGCGCATGAGGTAGACAAAAATCTAATTATCGATAATAAAGTGAATGAGGACGGGATGACATTTCGGAATGCACGCAGCGCTCCTTTTGAAATATACGGACTTTATGATCCATGTCAATCGGGGGCATTTATACGTATGCCGGAGGAGATAGCCAGGCAGGTAAATAACGGAGTGGCGAGACTTAATCAATATACGTCAGGTGGTAGGGTGCGCTTTTGTACAGATTCAAAATGCGTTGTGATAAGGACTACTCAGCCTGTTTATTCCAATATGTCACATATGGCGTTTATATCGTCAGCGGGATTTGACCTTTATATTGACAATGAGGAATCCTCAGATAGCAGATTTTACGATACATTTAAGCCGAATACCGACATGAAGAATGGCTTTGAGGCAAAGATAGAATTCCTTGACAGAAAAAAGCGGTATCTTACCTTGAATTTCCCAAGCTACAGCGCAGTTTCAAATTTGGAGATAGGACTTGAAACGTCGGCATTTTGCGGTAGCGGACTTAAATATAGAGCCGTGGCACCTATCGTATACTATGGAAGCTCAATAACTCAGGGGGCATGCTCATCACGTCCCGGAAATGCCTATCCGAATATAATTTGCAGGCATACGGATATAGATTTTATCAATCTTGGCTTTTCGGGCTCTGCTTTGGGAGAGACTGTAATGGCTGAATATCTTTCAGAGCTTGAGATGTCCTTGCTCGTGTGCGATTTTGACCATAATACATCATCTGCCAAAAGTCTTGAAGAAAAGGCGCTGCCATTCTATTTGAAGTTCAGGGAAAAAGCACCGGACATTCCTTATCTTATGATAAGCCGTCCCGATTATCACAATCAAAGATACAAAGAAAATATGCTTCGCAGAAATGCCATATACTCCGCATACAGATATGCACGTGAGCACGGAGATGTAAACGTATTTTTCCTTGACGGCTCAAGCTTTTTCAGAGATGCAGACGGTGATATGTGTA
This sequence comes from Clostridia bacterium, assembly GCA_017457545.1. The sequence goes on along the minus strand of JAFTHF010000070.1, from coordinate 11,462 downwards.
CGGTCGATACTACACATCCCAATGACTACGGATTTTATCTTATGGCAAAGGCGATAGAGAGCGAATTCAGATGGATATGGTCTGAAAAGGTTCATAGCTGAAGTATAATGGAGGTTTGCGTATTATGAAAACTAAGGGTATAATTTGTTTGCTACTTTGCTTTATAGGCTTAATAGCCTTTTGCGGGTGTAAGAATGACGGGGAAAACATCGTTTCACAGACAGATACACATACAGGTATATACAGTGAGATAGCTGTATCAGAGCTTGAGGATTACGTTATAATATATTCTTCCGATGAAGGCAGTAAAGGTCTTGACGATGCGGTGGATAATTTGGTTGAAACCGTAAATGCGCAGTTTGGTATTATGCTTGAGGTACGGGATGACTACATAAAAAAGAGTGAGGGCTATGTTGAACGTGATACGGAGATAATAGTAGGTGCAACAAATCGTTCATTAGGGGAGAATATACTTTCGGAGATAGAGAAGGCAGATGACTATTTGGTAAGGCTTCAAGATAAAAAGCTTGTAGTCGGTGGTATTACATCTGACTCTACTTATAAGGCGGTTGAAGCGCTTATAGATATTTTGCTTGAGAGTAACAGAGAGTTATTTTTTACTACAGATGACAATGTTATGTTTTACGGTGAATACAGATTAGATGACATGATACTTAACGGAGCGAGCATATCTGAGTATGACATAGTGTTCCAAAGCGGCGCGGCATATAAAAAAGCGGCAGAGCTTATCAGAGATGCTATTTGCCGGTCCACAGGATATCTTCTTGATACAAGGTCTGCGGGAAAGACTGCGCCGCAGGGAAAAAACATACTGGTCGGCAATACGCCTGCCGTAGCTCCGGAGGCAATAAATCTTGAAAATGAATATTGGTTAGGCATGAAAGGAGAATGCTTTTACGTATACGCTTCCACATCTGTTGCACTATATGAGTCGGTAAGCGATCTTTGCAATGCCATATGTGCAAGTAACGGAATTCTTGAGATAGAAGCGGGAATAAATAAGATATCCGCCAATGCCTTGAGTACCATGAGCTTCAATGTTAATTGGGATACATCGGACAGTACCCGAATAAAAAACGTATTGGATACCATAGAGAAATACCGCCCCGATACCTTTGGCGTGCAGGAGGCAACGGGAAGCTGGCTGTCTATTCTCAATGAAAATCTTGGTGACGAATATGCTTGCGTAGGAGCGGGAAGATATCCATACGGTGACAATGAATATAATGCGATATTTTATAAAAAGGATAAATTCACTGTTGTTGACAGCGGTACCAAATGGATGTCAAGTACTCCCGATGTAGCCGGCTCAAAGCTTTCGGGAGCTGTCTATCCGAGAATATTTACTTACGTGGTGTTGAGGGTTAACGAAACGGGAAAGCAGCTTATTCATGTTAATACCCATACTGATCATGTGAATAATAATTTGGTAAGACTTGAGCAGGTAAAGATAATGACAAGCTTTCTTACAAGTCGGTACGGGGATATTCCTACGGCAATTACGGGGGACTTTAACGATACTGTCGATTGTCCATCTATACAGTATATTCTTTCCGAAAAATTTGAAAATTCATCGGATATTGCATTTATCAGCGAAAGTACACCTACTTTTAAACAGACTACCATTGATTATGCTTTTTTGAGCGAGGGAGATTTTTTAGTATATGAGTACGATGTTATAACCGATACCTACGACGGAAGTTATGCCTCGGATCACAGAGCGGTTATCGTATGCTATAAAATACTTTGAGGAGGAACGAATGGAGAATAAGTACTTTAATATACAGATAGAGAACGGCAGAATAGTAGGACTTTTTTCCTGCGGTGAGCAACAGAACATGGTAAATGGAGAGGGTGCTACAGGAACCATAGGCTATACTTTTATCAGTGACGATATCAGAAATCAAGAGAAAAAGACAGAGGGTGTGTTGTTTTACGATCGAGTTGCCGAATATGAGCATACTCAACAGTTTTACAATAAGGCAGTGTGCAGTAACGCTGAAAACGGGATAAAGACTATATATGAGCTATCTGAGGACAGGCTTGATATTCAATCAAGAACTACTTGCGAGCTGATATCACAGTATGCCTTGAATTTCGATTTGAACTTTTTAAACAGTGAAACAGGCTCATATAAGACCGCTCTGCTTGCTACCTCTCCGTATACGTCTGATGATGGTGAGCAGCTGTATTATATTTTGACCCGTCCCGACGGACGCTTTATGGTTATTCTTTCAAGAAAGAAATGTGATGGTTGGAGGCTGTTTTACGGAAGGAATCAAAAGATATCACGACTACAGATAATAGCATCCTTCGATAAAGTGTTCGGTTCAAGTGGTTGTAAAGAGATATCTGTAAGCGTGTTTTTTGCAGACAGCATTGATGAGGCATACGAGCGTATATCGGAGCTTCTCGACCGCCCACTGCTGAAAAATATTGTTAGTGGCGGCTTTGATGGAAAGGCGGCTGTGGGAGTTGTGGGTAAGGCTACGGAAATTCGCCTTTGTTCTCCTACAGGAGTTACATCTGTTTATAAGGTAACTAATAAAAAGCTTATTCTTAATATGAGCGAATACGGATATTATACTGCGACACCGTATTACAATGAGAAGAAAGGGCTGAATACGGTTCTTTGGAACGGAATTGATTCTGCCGTCTTATTTAATAAATGCACAGATGCCATAAAAAAGCCTTATCATAACGACGAAAATCTCTGTGAGGGAGGAATGTTTTTGTGGTCAATGCTTGCCAATATGAGAAGTCGACGAAATTTGAGATACGATAAGGTTGCAAGAGACGAGCTTGATATTATTATGTGCCGCAATAACAGAATTGTGCCTTGTCGCACCATAGTTCCCTACAGAACGGAAAAATATGCGCCTTACCATGTGTGTGACTCGGGAAGGATACAGGAGCAGTTTGTGGGAGCATCAATATTGCTTGAGGCTTACCGTCTGTATCATGAAAGGGAGTACCTTGACTATGCGGTGAAGGCAATGGACGAGTTGCTTGAGAATTACTATAAGGGAGGTATGATTTTCAACGGCAATGGAGAGGATTATACCACAGTAGTAACCCCGATGATCCCCGTGGTAGATCTTGCCATAGAGTTGAAGGATATTGACCCCGAAAAGAGTGATAAATACAGAAGGACGGCTCTGGAAATGGCGGAGTATCTGCTGTCAAGAGGGCTTAATTTCCCGACGGAGGGTGCATCTTCAAAATATGAGGACGGTTCTATATCCTGTACAGCGCTTTCTCTTGTGTACCTTTGCGCAAATTTGAATTACGATGAAAGGTATCTTGCTTTTGCCAAAGAGGTACTTGATATTCACAAGGCATGGACTATATACACACCCGACGCAAGAATGTACGGATCATCGTTCAGATGGTGGGAGACTATCTGGGAGGGGGACGGCGAAGGACACGCCATATGCGCAGGTCATGCTTGGACTATTTGGAAGGCGGAGGCGCTTTTCTGGTATGGAATTATGACAGGTGACAAGGAGGCGTTATGCGCTTCATGGAATGGCTTTGTTACCAATTTTGCCAAAGCCACCGAGGACGGAAATATGTATAGCTGTTATGAGCCCGACTATATCAGAGGCGGCGGTAGAGCCAAGCTTAAAGCGACTCTGCTTCATCTTCAGGACGGCGTTAAGATCGACAGCTTTGCCATAGCTCACGGATACCCCAAGCACACCGACAATTCGCTTTCACGCTACGCATGGGTGAGATATACGTATACATGGGGCAGTGTAAAGGTTGATTACGACCTCTTCGATTTGAATTAAAAATTTGTAACAATAAAAAGAAGAACATCGGGCACTGATTTTTCAGGTGGTCTTGATGTTCTTCTTTTGTTGCGGCGCAATGCTTACATCGCTCAGGTTGCCTTTTTGTCGAATGAATCGTCGATGATATTTAAAAGCTGCTTTTCCTCAATAAATTTTTTCTTATATGCCATAGGCGACATTCCGATATATTTTTTGAACTGCTTGCTGAACTGCGCATAGTCCTCGTAGCCCACCATATCGGCTGCCTTGGAAATCGTGTAGTTGTCAAAAATGATATGACTGATAGCGCACATCAGACGCTTTCTTATAATTAACTCCTGGGCTGAATAAATACAGTTTTCCGAAAAAATGCGGCGAAGATAGGAAGGAGAAATATGCAGATAAGCGCATACGTCCGAGGGAGATATGGCGTCCTTGAAATAATGCTGTATGTATGATAGGGCACTGCGGTAATAAACGTAAGAGTCGGAGTTGGAGGTATATTCGTTGATGCGTTTATTTTCTGTTCGGTGATAAGCCAAGAGCTTCATAAAGGTACTCAAAAAGTTGAAATCAAAATCAAGAAAGTCGTTCTTTTCATATAACAGCTTAGACATGAGCTTGGGAATTTCATTTGCAAAGCCAAAGTCGTTTACCTTTGGAATGGAGGAGAACAGAGATTGATTGATGATATCCTGTGTCCAAGCTCCAGCAACGCCGATATAGTAGTATTCCAACGGGTTGTCCGGGTTGTTTGATATGCTATAGACCTCGTACGGATGTGTAAAAAAGAACTGTCCTGCTTTGACATTCATACCGTTAAAATATCCCTCACCTCGCATAACATAATGTATGATAAATCGATCGTTTACTATGTTTTCCACTTTTTTATCAGGCCAATCACACTCGTGCCCAAGGTTTGAAACGTAAAGTGTTTTGCAATCGTCCTTTTCCGATGTGTAGCATCTGTAAACGAAGTATTTCAGAGGTGTATCCTTTGAGAGCATTGGTGAAGATGAACGAGAGTGAGTAAACTCGCCGTTAGCTTTAGGAATTTCCAACGTAAATCTGTAATAAGACATAAGCAACTCCGATGCAATATTTTTGTACTATAAGTATAACATTAAACGCAGGTTAAGTCAACCCCAAAAGGCGAAAAATATATATTTTGACATTGGGAAAATTTGTTGAAACTTGGCTATATTGACTGTTTTGATACTGATAAAATGTGCAAGATGGACTAAAAATCTCCTTTGACTTGGAAATGTGATTTTTGACGTTGTCGAATATCACATATGCTTTGGCGAAAATCTCATTGCAAAGATGATGGGTGTTATGATAGAATATATGTGCAAAGCTGACACGAAGGTACAGATATGTTGATTATGTGGAATAAGGGGGATGAGCATGATGAAAAAATTCAAATCGCTTTTGACGGTCGTTCTTGCGGTGCTGATGTGTTGTACCGGTTGTACAGAAAATGATAGCTCAGCGCAGACATCGAATACCGCAAGCGAGCAAACGGCTGATGTGAATGAAAGAACGGCGATAGTAAAAGACGGTAAAGCCTTATATCAGATCGTTTATCCAGCCAATGCAGGTAAAAATCTCATAAGAAATGTAAAATCTCTGCAGGCTCAGATAACCAATAATACGGGCGCTACGCTTGATATAATTACCGACGAGGCGGAGTATAATGCGGATACAAGGCAGATATTGGTGGGGCGAACTGCTTACGGAATATCACGTGATGTGACCGATGCATTGGGAAAGGATGATTATGTTATAGTTGAGCGGGAAAACAAGATAATCATAACGGCAAGAAGTGAGGATCTTGTTATCGCTGCGTTAAGCTATTATATAAAAAATCTTATAAAAGAAAACATTGAGGCTACGTCTTCCGGCAGAAGCTTGTATTTTGAAGAATACGAATACCGATCGGAAGCTAACAGCCTGACTATAGGTGGCGTGGATATATCAAAATTCAGCATAGTATTTGCATCGAAGCCGGATGGAATGAGTACGGTTGCCTATAGTTTCAGAGATAATATTCAGAAGATATACGGTTGCTCCTTGACAGTATCCTCGGATTCATCGGCAAATGAAAAAGCAAACGAGATACTTATAGGAAATACCAACAGAAGCGAAAGCACAACATTTTATGCCGAAAATAATGTAAAGCTCATGAGCTATAAAATGTTTGTATCCGGAACAAAGCTCGGCATTGCCTGCGGAGGACCGTATTCAGCAAACGAATTTATTACGGATTTTTATTTTAATTATTCATTAAGTAGAGCAAAATCCTTGACGAACGGAGTACATATGGAAAAGAATTTACTTAATTTGGACAGTCAGCCGATTACGGCAACAAGTGACATCAGAGTCATGTCGGCAAATATACTTGCAGACAGATGGGCAACGGCATCGGGGAAAACAACACCCGTGCCTCAGAGAGCGGAGATATTTGCGGCGGTTCTTGCGACGTATAAGCCCGATATGGTGGGCTTGCAGGAATCAGACGAGGTGTGGAGCAAGTGCTTCCCGTATTATCTTGAACTTCTGGAGGAGCAATACGGAGTGAAGTATGTATGGGAGTACAGCACATACGATAATGTTCCTTGCTTTACATCGATTCTTTATCGTGCAGATAAGTACACCGTTCTTGATAGGGGGATCAAGTGCTATTCATATAATATCAGCAATGAGAAAAGCTATAAGCTCAGAGTAATTACATGGATAGTAGTCAAGGATTTTGCTACCAACGAGCCCTATGCGCTCATGAATACGCATTGGTCAGGTACTTCAACAGAAAATCAGATACAGGTAAATGAATCCAACGAGGTGTTAAATTCCATTAAGAGCAAATACAGCGGAGTCCACGTGTTCTATACAGGAGACTTTAACTTCCATGTTAACAGCGGATTTGATACCTTCAAGTTAGGTGTTGATATGACCGACGGACGAGAAGGCGCAAGAGCCGCGGAAACACTTGTTAATGATACTGTAGGGATTTCGGGCTCGGATATTCCTGCTGACCACGTATTCTTTGATAACAGTGTTACCGTTGAAAGATATGAGATAGTGGATAAGAACAATACTTTTATAGTATCTGATCATCTGCCGCAATACGCAGATTTTAAGATAAAAAAATAAAGATAGGAGAATGATATGAAAAAAATCAGGTTTATTTCGCTCTTCCTTTGTATAGCTATGCTTGCTATGGTGTTGGTTGGCTGTGCAAAAAGTGAAACTAATGAAGATGCCACGGTCAATACGGCTGACACATCAGACGGTATGTTTGATAAAAACGGATATCTCAAAGACGATCTTCCCGACGATCTCGATTTCGAAAATGAACTGCTAAGAGTTTTTACCTGGAAGGACCAGCTTAAAGCGGATTGGGGAATAAGAGCACAATCCTCCAATGTAGTGGAAAAGGCTCTTTATGAGAGAGAGAGAAGCGTTTGCGAGAGACTCAATGTTGAATTGGAGATAATCGATCAGCCCGGTGCATGGGCAGATCATTATACGTTCATACAAGCGCTTGAAAACGATATAATGGCTGGAGATAATTCGTATCACATGGTATCTCAGTATACTCCCTCTGCAGGAGTCGGTGCAATGAAAAATTTGTACGCCGATCTTAATACCATCAGCTACCTTGACCTTGAGAAGCCCTGGTGGCCCAAAAATCTCAATGAGTGTACTGCGGTTGGCGACAAGGTGTATTTTGCCTCGGGCGATATTACCACTACTGCTATAAACAATATTTGTTGTATGTACGTTAACATGGATATGTATGCTTCGCTGGGACTTGACAGTATGGTTAACGGACGTAGCATCTATGAGGTGGTACAGGACGGAGATTGGACTATTGAGCTTTTCAAGCAGATGATAGCTACTGTGTCTCAGGGCGCTGACGAGAGTACGAGAGATTACGGTTACGTAATGGGAATAGACGTTCATTGCGATAATTTCCTGTATTCCGCAGGCTATACGCTTATTGAGAATAACGGTGGAGTTATGAATCTTTCCACTGATCTTCAAAAGCCCAGATTCATTGATTGGTTTGATGAGATACAGGCATTGATATGTGACAATTCAAACGTAACTGTAAACAACGAGGGTCTGTTTGCAAAGAGCAGAAGCCTCTTTACAACCGAGTCTGTGGGAGCGCTTATGACAACGCTTGCGGATCTCCCGTTCAATTTTTCAATTCTTCCCGTGTTCAAGCAGGTAAAGGAGGCGGAGTATTATTCAACTCCTACTCTTTGGGTAAGTATGTACAGTGTTCCGACAAACTCACCTAATATGGAGCTTTCGGGAGCTGCATTGGAAGCATTTGCGTCCTATAGCTACCGTGCAGTAACACCTGAGGTATATTACACCGCATTCTCCTACAGATATCTTCCCAACGATGATAACGCAAAGATGTTCGATATTATCACGGATAACGTCGTTTACGATGCGGCGAGAATGTTTGCAGACCACATAAATATATATCATATTTTCAGAAGTACCGCAAACAAATCTAAGGCGTGGGCATCTATATATACCATGAGCCATGAGGTATGGGAAAACAAGATCACCTCAATCGTTGAAACCTTGAACTCTTAAAAAATAAATATAGAAAAAGGAGTAGAAAATGAGACTTACAAAAATCCTCAGCCTTCTCATCTGTTTGTTGATGGTATCAAGCCTATTTGTTGCCTGTAAAGCCGATGAGGAGAGCACCGACACAACTGCTGAAACGACAGCGACGACCGAAGCTCCGGAAACTAAACCGGATGATAAAGTACCCGAAGCTAATGATGATGACAATGACGATGAAGGTAACGACGATGTATCCTCGGACAGTATTGCCATCACAAAGCTTGAGGACATTACCAATCTCAGAGGTAAATATCATCTTACTGCAGATATCGGTAATGCCGATACGCCCAATGCGTACACCGTTACAGGTAAATTCAAGGGTGTGCTTGACGGTTGCGGATTTACCGTATACACAAGTGTTCCGTTGTTTGACGAGCTGAACAGTGAGATGACACTGGGTGACGACGCTTCCAGCGTTCCCTCAGAGGTAAAGAATCTTACCATTGAAGGCAACGTAACTCTTTACGGTAAAACCGTAATAGGTGCGCTTGCCAATACCGCAAAGGGCGAGACGGTAATAACCAACGTAACCAATAATGCCAAGGTAAGGCTTGATCTGCTTGAGAACATAGGAACCTCTGATGCATATGCGGCAGGATTGGTTGGAGTTGCAAACATGGGAGCTACCTTTGAAAACTGTAAAAACACAGGCGAGGTTACGATAGATGGCGCAAAGGGCATTTACGGACATGCGGGTATCGTGGGATACGTTGAGGTTGCGGACTATGTTATTAATAATTGCGAGAATACGGGAAAGATACATTCCACCAATCAGGAAAAGAGTAACGTCCTCTATTCCGGAGGTATCGTTGGACAGGCAAAATGCAAATCTCTGCAAATAGAGAATTGTAAGAACAGCGGAGAAATTACCACGGCAAAGTCTACGTACGAGGGCAATAATTTTGCCGGCGGTATCCTGGGCTGCACCTTTGAGATAGATAGCCGTGAGAGCAACTATTCCTTCAAAAACTGTGAAAATACCGCTAATATCAAGTCCCAGAGAATAGGCGCAGGCATAGCGGGAGCTGTCAGAGGCAACGCTACATTTATCAATTGCAAGAACAGTGGTAACATAACGGTAAACACCTCAAATAAAGGAACATTCTGTTACGCCGCAGGTATTACCGCAGATATTCGTACAGACCATAAGGAAGACAACGTATATGTCGATAAGGTGGCAACGATTGAATGCTGTTCCAACCGTGGAAACATCACGGTATCTGACGCAACCGAGTCCTATGCGGGAGGTATCCTCGGAGCAAACTTCGTATCCGTAAATATTACAGATTGCGCAAACTACGGCAATTTGGATGCAAAGACTTCTGTGGGCGGAATAATAGCAAGAATCAAGTGCCCGGCGGCTTCTATGAAGCTTACTGTGAAAAATGTGCTTGTAGTAGGTATTCTTACCGGAACAAAGGCTGATATGTTCTATGGAGTAAATCAGGCGGCAAGCGGAATTGAAGTTACTTTTACCAACTGCTATAACAATGTTGATACCGAAGCCGCATCACTTAAGGGAGATGCAGCTAAGGCTACACTCGTTGGATTTGACTTTGATACCAAGTGGCAGGCAAATACCGATGATTATCCTTCGGTCAGATGATCTATGATTAAAACCTTGTCCTATATCCTTACATAAAAGGGTATAGGACAAGAGTCATAATTGTATTATTCCGTAAATTAAAGAAAGAGGAAAGATTTTATATGAAAAAATATATTTCTCCCACAGCGTACCTCGTAGATATGTTAACAGCGGATATTGTAACATTTTCCGTAACTGTTTCTGAGGACGATTTAAATTTGGATAACGATTTGACAAGCTCCGGCGCAGGCTCATTAGGCTGGAATGATTTTAAATAAGGAAGGGCGGTATTATGAAAAAATTAATTTCTTTTTTAGTACTTTTGGCGATGCTTGTTACAGCGATTAATTTTTCTGCATTTGCAGATACAAGTGATGAAAAGGCAGTAGAGTATATTGGATATCAAGTGAAGGATAATGATGCCCGCCTTGTCTTTGGAATAAGAAACACTGATATTTCCACTCTTACGGGACTTGGAGCTGTTATCACAAATAAGCTTGACGGAGGTTCGGCAACCGTAACTAACTGTGAAAAGGTATATACAGAAATATACGCAGACAGTCTGCAATTTAACGCAAGTACAGAAGGCTTTAACTACTTATATCTTATTGTATTTACCGATATGTTTGTGGAGCTTGATACCCATGACTTTATCATAAATCCGATTTACACCACTGCCAATAGCACTTATATGGCAGGTGAACAAGCAGTAAACGACATTGATCAAGCTCCGGGAAGCTATACTGTAATTAGTTCGTGGAGTAAGATAGAAGAAACGGGAAAATATCGTCTGAAATCTGATATCGGAACTGAAAGTGAGCCGAATAGTACACAAATAGCAAGCTTCTCGGGAACGATTGACGGAAACGGATATACGGTTCATACGACAACTAATTTGTTCGGTACACTTAATGAAGGCGCTAATATAATTAGTATTGCTATTGATGGAAGTGTTACCAAAACGACGGCAATCTTTGGAATGCTTGCAACTTATGTAAAGGGGACCTCAAAGATTATAAACGTAGTTAATAATGCAGATATTACGATTACTTCTCCTTATAATAAGGCAAATGTAGGGGGGCTTATTGGCGAAGCTCAAACAGGAATTTCTCTTGTCGTGTGTATAAATAATGGCGCAATAGCGTTCAATGGTGATAAATCGGTATATGGTTTTGGTGGAATTATCGGAGAGTCACAAGATACAATCACACTGACTAATTGCCAAAATAATGGAACTATTACAGCCAATACTACCAGTTCGGTTGAAGGTCTTGCGGGAATAGTCGGATATGTTAGTAGCGGTGAAAGTATTAGCCTTACAAACTGTGAAAATACAGCTGAGTTAAAAAATTGCTCGACTAACGGAACAATGTATGCAGGTGGTATTGTTGGGTGGTTTAACGCAAACTTGGCATCATTTACAAATT
>JAFTHF010000069.1 GCA_017457545.1 Clostridia bacterium | reverse complement strand
ATGCGTCTTACTCTTATTAAGTGTGACTGGAACCCCGGTAACACAGGTGTTTACAATGACCAGGGTGAGCATGAGTTTACCTACTCTATTTATCCTCACGCAGGCAATCTTGCCTCATGTGATGTTGTTAAATACGCATATGATCTTAATATGCCTATGACAGCACTTAAGGCAGAGGGCGACGGCAGCCTTGCTGATGAATACTCACTTGTATCAATTGATAAGGATAACGTAATTATTGAAACAGTAAAAGAGGCTGAATACGGTAACGAAACTATTGTACGTATGTACGAAACAAAGAACACACGTACAAAGGCAACCGTTAAATTCGGCTTTGATGTAAGCGAAGCTTACCTTGCTAATCTCAGCGAAAAGGAACAGAAAAAGCTTACTGTTAAAAATAACACACTTTCCCTTGATATCAAGCCCTTTGAAATCGTTACACTTAAGCTTAAATAAAAGAAAAATCGGACACCCTGTGTCCGATTTTCTTATTTCAGTATCAAATCTGCAATATCCTTGGGAGTTTCCACGATATACTCTGCACCGTACTTAATAAATTCCTCTTTTGAGCCGTAGCCGTAAAGAACAGCAATACATTCCATACCGAAATGCTTAGCACCCTCTATATCAAAAAGTCGGTCGCCAACCATAATTACATCCTTAGGGGAAACGTTACAGCTTTTTAAGGCATAATCCATTATTTCAAGCTTGTTTGCACTTGTCTTGTCATCAAGGGTAGCACCTGCTATAAAGTCAAAATACTTAGCAATTCCGAATTTTTCAAGAACTCTTTTTGCAAAAAGCTCAGGCTTGGAGGTGGCTACCATTACGGTCTTGCCTGCATCCTTAAGTCTTTTAAGGGTTTCTTCTATTCCCTCATATACGTACCCCTCGAAAATGCCCTTATCCTTATAATATTCACGGTAATAAGAAACTCCAAGGTCTGCCTTTTCATCGTCAAAGCCGTAAAAGGTTTTGAAGGAAACTGTAAGAGGTGGACCGATAAAACAGCTTAGGCTATCCTTATTCTCTACCTTGATTCCAAATTTATTCAAGGCATATTCAACGGAATTGCGCACACCCTCACCGGAGTCCACAAGTGTTCCGTCCAAATCAAAAAATACTGTACTGTAATCCTTCATATAGCACTCCTTTTTCTTTCATATTCTATTGTAACATATCTTAATAAAAAAATCCACAGTTAAGGGAATTTAACTGTGGATAATTTATTTATTCTGCGTCCTTGCTTACACTACCTGTAGCGCAGATTTCGTCCTTTTTCTGAAATCTGCCGTAAACCATTGAGCCAAGGGCAAAGAGGGCCAATACGTTGGGGATAACCATAAGGTTATTGAACATATCGGAAAGACCCCATACAAGATCGTTTGAACCGATTGAGCCAAGGAATACGCATACGATTGAAAGTGCTGAATAAGCAATTGTTGCCTTCTTGCCGAAAAGGTAGTTAAAGTTTATCTTACCGAAGAAGTTCCAGCTGATAATAGTTGAGAATGCGAAGAAGAAGAGGCATACTGCAACGAAGATACTACCGATTATTTTACCTGCAGCGTTGCCAAAAAGCTTACTGAAGGTTATCTGGAATGCACTCTGTACCATATTGCCGTCTGTGTAACCCTTAGCGCCTACAAGCTCCTTAAAGGAAAGGCCTGTAAAGTTTGCAACATCGCCGTTTATAGCTGCAAAGGGACCGTCCTTAGCATATAATGTGCAAAGAACGATAAGCGCTGTCATTGTAAGAACGACAAAGGTATCAATAAACACACCAACCATTGCGGCAACACCCTGATCGTGAGGGTCCTTAACGTCTGCCTGTGCGTGGGCATGAGGAGTTGAACCCATACCTGCCTCGTTTGAGAAAAGACCTCTCTGCGCGCCCTTCTGAATAGCCTTTACGATTGCAGCGCCGAAGCCACCACCGATAATAGCCTGAGGAACAAAGGCATACTTGAAGATTGAGCCGATAGCCATAGGCACGTTTTTAATATTAACGCAAAGCACCAAAATACCACCCAGAATGTACAAAATTGCCATAACGGGTACAATTTTTTCGGTCACGGAGGCGATTCTCTTAACACCACCGATTACGATTACTGCGGCAAGAGCTGCGATAATAATACCGATAATCCATGTGTAGCCTGAGATGTCTGCACCGAAGGAGCTGAACACACCTGAAACATTAGATGTAATGGAATTTGACTGTACCATAGCACCGATAAAGCCAAGGGCAATAGTGATTGCTACTGCGAAGAAGGTTGCAAGGAACTTGCCACCCTTACCTGTAAATGCCTTCTTGATGTAATATACAGGACCACCGCGAACCTCACCGTTTTCGTCCACTTCCTTGGTCTTCTGTGCAAGAACAGCCTCTGCATAGTTAGTAGCCATACCTAAGAATGCGATAATCCACATCCAGAAAATAGCACCGGGACCACCAACAAGGATAGCGCCACAGGCACCAACGATATTACCTGTACCTACCTGTGCAGCAACAGCTGTTGCAAGAGCCTGGAATGAGGAAAGACCCTTTCTCTCTCCGTCCTTCTGGTTTCTTGCGAATACCTTTTTAAAGCCTTCTCCAAAGCAACGAACCTGAACAAATTTTGTCTTGACCGAGTAGAAAAGTCCTACTGCAATAAGCAAAAATACAAGTATGTAGCCTGAGAGATAGTCATTGATGAAATTTACTACCTTTAACATTTTGTTTTCTCCTTTAATTTATAATGAAGAAAAGCGGAGTGATAAAAAATATCACTCCGCAAAATTTTATAATTATATTCCCTAAAAATAAAATAGGAAAGGTAATTGTAAAACTCTGTCCTTTTGCCTGAGAGATTAACGGAATATCCGTCTTGCCCCTTCGGCACTCACTCGTGGTGAGATTCTCCGGAGTGCTATCAAATTGCAGTTCCCGATTTAAAATCACCTGAGAGTTTCGCTCCTTCGGTCGGCATAGCCATCTTCTGCAATCTTCACTTAGCTTTTTACTTACAGCGACAATTCTATCACATATAAATTCTTTTGTCAATAGTAATTTTCGGGTTTTTGACTTTTTTCGACTATTTCATTTTTCTTTCGTATCACATTAACTTTTAAAATCATATTCTGTATTGAGGGTTATCCCTCAAATATTATGAAAGGAAATAAATATGGCTCAATTTACAAATCAGGCTCAGCTGTCCTACAATAATACGGTTACCACCTCAAATATTGCTATCGGTGAGATTATAGGCGCACTTACAGTATCCAAAACTCCTGTAACCGATACCTATGCTCAGGGCGATAGCATAACCTATGTGGTAAGCCTTAATAATTCTGCGACAAGCAGCCTTACAGGTCTTACTCTGACTGATAACCTTGGCGCATATACCTTCGGTACAGGCACTCTTACCCCCCTTACCTACACCGATGGCTCAGTCAAGCTCTTTATCGACGGTGTGCTTCAGTCCTCCCCTACGGTAAACAGCGATAACGGTCTTGTGATATCGGGCATTAATGTGCCTTCAGGCTCAAATGCAATTATTGTATATGAAACAGTAGCAAATCAGTATGCACCCTTAACGGAGGACGGAGAAATTACAAATACCGTAACAGTATCCGGCGGTGGCATAACTCCCATAGAGGCTACAGCGACAGTAAATGCGATAAGCGGTCCTTTGCTTACAATTACAAAAGCAATCAGCCCTATTCCCGTTGCAGAAAACGGCAGAGTAACCTACACCTTTACAATTCAGAATATGGGTAACACTGAAGCGGTGGCAACGGATAATGTAATTCTTACAGATGTATTCAATCCTGTTCTTACAGAAATTACAGCAGCCCTTAACGGCACTGCTTGGACAGAAGGAACGGAATACACCTATAATGAGGCAGACGGTACGTTTACTTCAACAGTAGGCGCTATCACAGTTCCTGCGGCAACCTA
Organism: Clostridia bacterium; assembly: GCA_017457545.1. Next base: position 3,409 of record JAFTHF010000069.1, on the reverse strand, counting down.
TACTCAGGATACAGACACAGGAGTATGGCAAATAACACCCGGCACAGTAACTCTTGTAATTACAGGAAATATAAGCTAAAAATAAAGGACTCCCGTGTGCTCATGGGAGTCCCTTATTTTATGTGCTAAGCTTGTGCAAAAAATTCTTCCGCACAAAAATTAAAAAGGAGCAAAAATACGACTGATTTCTACATATTATAATATGTTCATATGTTTATATTTGTAATAAAATAATCTATTAAGCATTTTTTGGAGGATTTTTGATTGAAATCAGCCTTTTTTGAAGTAAGCTACCGCAATTCCACCGGGACCTATATGCGTTCCGATTACACTACCTACTAAAACGGTACGTAGCTCATCAACGTGGTTCTGCCACAGAAATGCGCTGTCCTTTATGTATTTTTGAAGCAAGGTATCGTTAAGCCCTGTAAAGCCAAGGAGCACAGGCTTATTAAAATCCACACCGCCTGAGGCTTCAATTTCCTTAATCAGTAAATTATTGCCCTGCTTTGAGCCACGTGCCTTGCCGAGAATTTCTATCCTTCCGTCCTTAAGTGCAATTACGGGCTTAATGGAAAGGATGCCACCTGCAAAGGCAGCTGCCCTTGATATTCTGCCACCACGCTTAAGGTACTCTAAGGTATCAAGCATAGCGATGATGCGTACGTTTTCCCTTTCTTTTGTAATGCACTCTGCAATTGCCTCGGCGCTTTCGTCATTTTCTGCCATCTTAAGAGCCATTTCCACAAGAAGTCCTGTACCGATTGCCGCAGTTTTACCGTCTACAAGATAAACCGTGTCCTCGTAGCCCTCCATAGCTATTTTCGCACTCTGATATGTGCCCGACAGCTCTGATGAAAGAGTTATACAAACAACCTTGTCGCCCTTCTTTTTCGCATCCTTGAATACGCCCTCAAAGGACAAGGGGGTAGGTTGACTCGTTATAGGAAGCTCCGTACACTCAATAAGCTTCTCGTAAAACTCCTGCTTGCTTATATCAAGCCCGTCTATAAACTGCTCACCGGAAAAGCTGATAATCAGAGGAACTACTGTTACCCTGCTTCTTATATCCTTTGTCAAATCGGTGGTTGAGTCTGTTATTATTCTAACCTTCATTATAATTGTTTCTCCCAAAGTCATATCGTAAATTGTTGAGATGTCAACTTTTTAAGGATTATAGCACATATTTGTTGAGATGTCAACATCTTTTTAAAATTTTATTCTAAATATTTCTCGGGAAATAAAAAAGGAGAGAAAAATCTCTCCTTAATTTTATTGATTATTTATGGTTGATTTACTATTCCGATAAACAAAGGAAGATTATCCGGGCTTGTAACAACAACTATGAAGGGTCTGTCAAGAGTGAAATCCACTATCTCGGGCGGAGGCCAACCTCCACCGTATGCTACATGAACATAGGAAGCACCCACACAGCCCTCTTCATCCACAGCCAAACGCGCTCCGTGTTGTATTTCTGTTATAACAGGATTATTTTCAGGGAAAAATTCAGAGAAGTCTGCCTTATCACCATCAAAGCAATCAGTTATTCCAAGCTCCTGAAGGTCAGATATAATGTTCTTTTCCATTGAAATATCAAATTTAGGCAATGTTATTTCAACCCTTGGGTGTGCTGAATTTACTCCAAATCCGGGCTTTGCTAAAAAGCTTAACGCCTCATCATTTGATAAAAGCTCATTTATGCTCACGCCTTCATCGGGAAGAATGAGATGCATTACACCATCGCTGCCCAAGGTTCTTTCAGTGGCGGTAAATTTTTCTCCATAATAATATCGCCATCCCGATTGCTGAATAGACATATAGTCGCATTCCACATCGCCGGTAGGAGAGTGAAAGATACCTTTTTTTGTAAGCGTCTCGTCAAACTTAGTATCCCAGCTTGTGGAAAAATAGAGTGTTGAAACAAGCGCCATAACGGTATCCTTGCTGAACTTCTTATCGCCAACCATATCGTCAAGAAGACCGCCTGTTTCTCTTTTTAGCCATTCATTATAGCTCTTGCTATACTCCTCAGAGCCCATATCGCCACGAAATACAGAGGCGTAATACTTATTTGACAAGGTTCTCTCATTATATTTTATACTTTCATCAAGCCAGAGAGAGCTTGACAATCGGCTCATGGTTCTGCCGTCATCTCGATAGCATGCATTCCATACATACATTGCTTGTTCACGAAGTGCTTCTATATTTTCCGCATCGAGAGCATTAAGAATCTGCGCCCTTGTATTACCGGAGCCTGTTTCTGCAATCATGGCAAGAGTCATATATATATTTATTGGAGAGAATATAGCATTTTCAGTTGTGGTATCTCCCAAAATAGCTGCGGTGCTTTTCTTGAAGAAATCATCAAGATTGCCTCCCGCATTATAATACTTCCGTTGATCTTTTATTCCATCTCGCCACGCATCGTACTCGTCGCTGTTGTGATCCGATGAGTACTGGGCCATTACGGGATATGACGGAGCTGATACTATATAATCAAGCAAGGGATTAATATCGGGAACAGATGGATCATCTTTCGAGGCTGTTGTTGATTCAATATTCGGATCTTTTCCGGAGGTTGTAGTTGATTCAACATCAGGACCTATTTTAGGATATATGATGTGATTAAACAATATAGCACCGCAAAGGATTACCGCAACAACAGATGCAGAAATCGTGCTTGTAAGCTTAAATTTTCTTCTTTTTTTGGATACGTTATCAAGTTTCTCATTATTGCTCTGAGAAGAATCTGCATTCTTCATGGGTTCCTTATCAACAATACCCTTTTCATCAAGGTTATTTTCATCCTTCATATTTCTGCTCCTTTCTTTTCGCATATCTATATAAACGAAAAACTTCAATTGATTACGGTGTAAAGTTATATTTACTGAAAAAGAGGAGAAGCTCTCCTCTTTTTCTTAACTGCATAATAATTTATCTCTGTACTCGACCTGAGCCGTCGCCACCTGCAAGCTTTTCAACCTCGGAAACGGAAACTCTGTTGTAGTCACCCTCTACGCTATGCTTAAGGGCAGATGCTGCAACTGCAAATTCGATAACCTCCTTAGAGGACTTACCTGAAAGGATTGCATAGATAAGACCGCCACCGAAGGAGTCGCCACCGCCAACACGGTCAACAATATGTAAATGATAGCTCTTTGAGAAGTAGTAATCCTCACCGTCGTAAAGCATACCTGCCCAGTCATTATCACTTGCAGAGATAGAGGAACGAAGTGTGATTGCAACCTTTTCAAAGCCAAACTTATCAGCAAGCTGCTTAGCAACTGACTTATAGCCATCGTGATTAAGCTTACCGCCGTAAATATCTGTGTTTTCAGCCTCGATACCGAATACGTCCTTTGCGTCCTCCTCATTGGAGATACAAACGTCAACATACTGGCAAAGGTCT
>JAFTHF010000007.1 GCA_017457545.1 Clostridia bacterium | reverse complement strand
CAATGACGATGGCGAAGTAATCATGATACAGCGATTTGTGCGCCCGCCTACCATAAGCGGATTGTGCCTGAATCTCGGCATAGACCGCAGCACGTGGCAAAATTACTGTGACAGAGAAAAACACCCGGAATTTGCAGAAATAACGATGATGACATCGGGCGTCATAGAGAGTTATCTTGAGGAAGAGTTGCTCATACGCAGTAAACCCCAGGGCGTTATATTCAACCTGCAGAATAACTACGGCTGGAAAGAGAAGAAAGACGTGGATGTGGATGGAATAAGTTCTATTTCGGTGAGCGTGAAAGAAGTGGAGGGTAAGCACAAAGAATGAATTTTGACGTAGATATTGAAGTGACACCACGGCAAAAAGTGTTTGTAAATGCAACAGCAGATGAAGTATTGTTTGGAGGCGCAGCGGGTGGAGGTAAAAGCCATGGGCAAATATTAGATGCGCTATTGTTTGCATTGCAGTATTCCGGCTCCAAGCAGCTTATTCTGCGCCGTACATTTCCGGAGCTGGATAAATCTCTCATCAGAACAGCGTTAAGTATATATCCGAGAAAGATTTATAAATACAATTCATCGGCTCATATAATGCAGTTTCTTAATGGCTCGATAATAGACTTTGGCTACTGCGACAGCGAAAACGATGTGTATAAGTATCAGTCTGCAGAGTATGACGTTATCCGTTTTGATGAGCTGACACACTTTACAGAGGACATGTATGTGTATCTTATTTCACGTGTACGTGGCGCAAATGATTTTCCAAAGCAAGTCAAATCTTCTACAAACCCTGGTGGCGTTGGTCATGCTTGGGTAAAGGAGCGCTTTATAGACATCGGACCGCCGGATACGGTGCACGAAACTGCAGCAGGAACAAGAATTTTCCTTCCGTCAAAAGTACAGGACAATCAATTCTTGTTAAAATCCGATCCGGGCTACGTGAAACGCCTTGAAAATTTGAGTGAAAAAGATAAAAAAGCCCTTCTTTACGGCGATTGGGATATATTCGACGGTCAGTACTTTACCGAATGGAAAAGGGAAAAGCACGTAATAAAACCGTTTGTAATTCCAAAAGAGTGGCGCAGATACTTTGCAATGGACTACGGCCTGGACATGCTTGCGGGGTATTGGATAGCTGTAGATGAGAGCGGGAGAGCTTATGTGTACCGAGAGGTGTACAAGCCTAATCTAATAATCTCAGACGCTGCCAAGCTGATAAAAGAGCTTACAGGTGACGATGATGTGTACTCATTCATTGCGCCGCCTGACCTGTGGAACAGACGCCAGGACACAGGCCGAAGTGCAGCGGAGATATTTGCAACACACGGCGTGCCCATTGTAAAGGCGAACAATGACCGTGTACAAGGCTGGATGGACCTCAAGGAATGGCTGAAGCCAAGGCTTGACGAGTTCGGCGGCGAAAGACCAATGGTGCAGATTTTTGAAACCTGCACAGAGCTTATAAGAACGCTTCCGGGCGTGCAGGTGGATAAAAAGAATCCCAACGACGTGGCAAAGGAGCCGCACGAGCTGACGCATGCACCGGATGCACTGAGATACTTTGTAGCCGGCAGACCTGCAGGGGAATTACCCAAGGTTGAGCGGGATGAGGATATGCCAACCTATGACGAAGAGGTAACATCATTTTTGGATTACGGAATTTAGGAGGAAAAGAAGATGAAAAAGTGGTTTAAAGCTGCCGGAATAAGAGCTGTAAAAACAATAGCACAGACAGCAGTCGCAACGATAGGCACAGCGGCAGTGCTGGGAGCTGTTGATTGGGTGGCTGTGGCGTCAGCATCTGCCCTGGCAGGTGTGCTGTCGCTGCTTACATCTGTTGCAGGACTTCCAGAAGTGAAGGGAGAGTAACGTCATGGAGATAGTTACAAGTCTTATATACAAAGGCAGACCCAACAGACCGGGAATGGCAATGACGCCAAAGTACATAACCATACACGAAACGGGTAACTACGCTAAGGGAGCAAATGCAAAGGCGCATGCTTCCTACTTGCGTACCACAACGGCAAAGGTAAGCTGGCATTATACAGTAGACGATACGTGTGCATATCAGCACATACCAAATACTGAAACGGCGTTCCATGCAGGTGACGGAAAGTACGGCATAGGCAACACGAAAAGTATCGGCATTGAAATATGCGTAAACAAGGACGGAGATTTCAGCCGTGCGTGTGAAAACGCAGTTGAGCTTGTGCGTAAGCTGATGAAGTGCCACAACATCCCGATAACAAACGTGGTACAGCACAACCGCTGGAACGGGAAAAACTGTCCTGCAAACCTGCGAAAGAGCGGGTGGAAGGAGTTTATAGCACTGTGTGCAAAAAAACAGGAGGAAGACGATATGACAAAGGAAGAAGTACTTGCAATTATCAAGGAATATGAGGAAAACAAGGCTAAACAGACTGTGAGTGATTGGGCGAAAGAAGGGTTTGAGGCGGCAACAAAGTCCGGAACTATGGACGGCAGCGCACCTAAAAGCTATGTAACCCGTGAAATGCTTGCTACAATTCTGCGGCGCCTTGGCTTTTTCAAGTAAAGGCGGTGTTTAGGTGTGGGAGATGCAGCAATGACGGCTGTTATAACTGCGGCAGCAACAATAATTTGTCAGGTAATTATTTCAAAGCGCAACAGTAACCTGGTGGTTTACGGAGTGGACCAGCTGGAGAAAAAAGTGGAAAGACACAATAATTTCATTGAACGTCTTACAAAAGTGGAAGACAGAACTAAATCCAACACACACCGTCTGGACAAGTTGGACGGTGAGGGGGAATAGATTATGCCAAAGATGCGAATGAGCATGCCGGGACAAACGCAGGTACATGTTAAGAAGTATTCCTCTTTTAAGGGGGTGGATTTCTTCTCAGATCCTACTCAGGTAGAAGATAGCCGATCACCCGATGCTGTTAATATGATTGCTGATGCGACAGGCTGTCCACGAAAACGCCCCGGGTGGAGAATGATGTGCCGGCTGGAAGCGCCTGTGCGTGGGATTTATCGCTTAAAAACCATAGAAAAAGAGGAAGGTGATAAAACCATTCCGGCTGTGGATGAGTTTATCATCCATGCGGGCGGTAAGCTCTACCGCATGGCGGGCGATAGTGAGCCTGCGGAGATATACTCAGGCCTTACGGGGGAGAGCTCCACAGGCTTTATGCATGACGACAGGCTATATATAATGACGGGCAAGGAGTTCATGTGTGTTGATGCCCAAAAAGCCGCAGACGTAAACAGCCGTGACGGTGCGTATGTGCCCCTAACAAGCTACTATGACGGGGGTATCGGGGTGGACTCGTACATGGGATACACATCGGATTTTACTTCCTATGAGCAGGTTAATACTTTAACACGCTTCCGTGCCAACAGCTATGTGCTTGACTGGGAGTGCTGGAAGCCGTACAAGAACAGGAAAGAGGACACGTCATTAAAAAACGGGCTGTTTGTGCCCACGGATATTACAATTGCCGCAGATGCCACGTTAAATGACATTAAAATCCGCACTGAGCAGGGTACAGAGCTTTCCGGGAGCAAGTACATAACCTTTTTTGACAGCTTAAACGGCTATGCCATTAATACTCAGGAGACTTTTGTTGAGCACCCAAGCCTTATTTACTACGATGAATATGAGTATCTGCGCAGGTACCTGAGGATTAAGATAAAGCCCTTTATTGAGGCTCTGGAGGCTAAGGAGGACACGAGCACACGTTTTAGCATTATATTCCCCGCCGACTATCAGACGAGTGATGATGACAAAAGCGGTGCCGGGGAAAAGTGGCGGGAGAAGCTTTCCCGTGTGCGCGGGTGCAACATCATAAGCTGGTATAACAGCCGCCTGTTTGCTGCGGGAAATTCTGAGTACGCCAATGCGGATTTTTACTCGGAAATGGGTGAGCCCACATATTTCCCGGATATAAACTACACCGAGATAGGAAATGACGATTCGGCTATCAAGGGGTATTTGCTCGTGGGAGATGATCAGGCGATAATCAAGGGCGAGAGCCTGCAGTATCAGGATGCATCCATATACCTTAGACGCTCGACATGGGACGAGGAGCAGGGGTATTATTTCCCCGTGCGAAAGGGCATAGTGGGCACGGGAGGCGTGGGGGCTAACCTGTGCGCCACCCTTATGGATGACGGCATGTATCTGTCCGACTCGGGAGTTATGGGAGTAGTGACGGAAAACCTGACGGGTGAGCAGGTGCTGGCACAGCGCTCTACCCGCATTAACACGCGGCTCCTTAAGGAGGATTTAAAATCAGCTGCCATGTGCGTGTGGAACGGATATCTCCTCATAGCCGTTGGCGGGCATGTGTACCTTGCCGACTCACGGCAGAAGAGCTATGCACGCAACGTGGCGGGAAATTTCGAGTATGAGTGGTACTACTGGGAGAACGTACCCGCTGTGTGCATGAGGGTTATAGGAACCGAGCTGTACTTTGGAACGGATGACGGGAAGCTGTGTAAGCTCAACACGGATTTGTGTGATGCGAACGGTGAGGTAAGCCTTGACACCTATTCCGACTGGCCCGACGGGCTATCGGGTGAACCTCAGGCGATTGTTGCCCAGTGGGCGACCAAGTTTGACGACGACGGGGATTTCACAGTCAAGAAAAATCTGTGCCGTCGTGGTTGCGGGGTGTTCTTAAAGGGCACCAAGCGGGGTAATGTGAAAATCTGCGTAAGGACGGATAAGGGTTATAACACGGATAAGCTTCTTGCCCACAGAAAGCGCAGTATGTTCAGCTTTGAGGATATGGATTTTGAGAATTTCAGCTTCCGCACATCGGCACGTATGGTGGCGGCGCCTAACCGAAAGGTGAAGAAATACGCGGCGCTGCAGATTATCTGCCGCTCGGATGAAATAAACAACGATTTTGCCCTAATGGGCATTGAAAAACGGTTTGTAACCGGATTCTTTGAAAAGTAGGAGGCAATATGATGCGAGCACAGAATGTATTCAACACAGCAACTGCATTTTTGTTTGAACAGGCAGGGGAAGATGCAGACTTCAAAAAACACGCACCAGCAATTCTAAATCTGCTGGTAATAGAAGCGCTACCACATGAGAATACGCACCGTGCCGCTCTCGGACAGGCAGAGCTTGAAAGTGCGCCAGTAATAACCACACTTGATGATGATATACCGTACTGTGAGGAAATATGCCGCATTGCCTTGCCTTTTGGATTAGCATCATATTTCTACCAGGATGAGTGCGATAACTACAAGGCGCAGGATTACCGAGCAAGATATATTGATGCACTTAATGAGGCGTCAAAAGCAATCCCGACGGATGTGCAGGACGAATACGGAACGGAGGAATAAGCAGATGGATTATATTGCAGTGT
>JAFTHF010000068.1 GCA_017457545.1 Clostridia bacterium | reverse complement strand
TTACCCTTATCCGTCCCTTGATTTATACACAGGAAAAGGAGGTAGCTTCCTTTGCAAATAAGGAAAATCTGCCTGTTGTAAAAAGCCCCTGCCCTGCCGACGGTCACACAGAAAGAGCTAAGATGAAGGACTATCTTGCAGAGTTTGACAGGGAGCATAGAGGACTTTATCAGCGAATTATGGGCGCAATTCAGCGTAGCGAAACCGACGGCTTCCATGAGGACAGAATTGATCAGGCTGAAAAGCTCAGACGTAAAAATGAGGAATAATAAAAAAGTTGGATTTTTACAAATCCAACTTTTCTTTTTATTTATTATTGTTCCAGTAAAGTCTTCTGCGCTTTACCTTAATAACATAGCAGTATACGATAAAGCCGATAATGCCAAGGGCGATTACACCGCTTATAATGTAAATTCCTGCGCCGATATTAGATGAGTCAACCTTAAGCTCCTCCCAAAGATTGTTAAGAAGAACAAGCTTATCGGAGGGGAGATTTCTGTAGGCATACTCTGAGAAAAGAACATCAATGTTATCTTCAATGTCGGAATCGTAGATTACATCAAAGTCCTCGCCTAAATACTCAATGTACTCAGGGTTAGAGGTAACAAGGCTGTTAGGTGAGCCGTAGTAGATATACTCTGCATTGGCAGTAGCGATATCCTGTGTAAGCATAAAGTTAATATATGCCTCCGCATGCTCCTTGTTCTCCTCGCTGATGCCCGTGGGAATACACATAGCGTCTGCGAAAATGTTGGTAGCAAAGCTGCCATCCTCATTCTTAGGATAATAGAATGCAAGATTTTCATTATTTGCAATCATTGAAAGAGCATCACCTGCGTAGTAAGCGCCGATCCACGCCTCCTCAGACTCAAGCTTATTATAAACCTCGTCCATAACATAGCTCTGTATTAAGGGTTTCTGAAGCTTAAGCTCCTTAAGTGCAAGCTCCCACTGAGCCTTAGTTGCAGTATTTACATCAATGCCAAGCTTGTACATTGCAGAGCCAAAGGCATCTCTTGCGTTGTTGAACTGAAGAATCTGACCTGCGTACTTCTCATTCCAGAGAAGATCCCAGCCACCGATATCAGCCTCATCAACATATTTTGTATTGTAAATAATACCAACTATACCGTAGGTATACATAACGGAATATGTATCCTTTCCGTTATCGTAGAAGGGCTTTTTGAACTCGTCCTTAATATACTTGTAGTTTGGAATATTATTAAGGTTAAGGGGCTGAATTAGTCCCTCACTCTTAAGCCTCTCTATCATATAGTCAGAGGGGACAATAATATCGTATCCACCAACGCCACTCTTTATCTTAGCGTAAAGGTCCTCATTACTTGCATAGGTGGTGTAGTTAACCTGCACCTTTACCTTGTGCCCTCTCTTCTCAGAAAGCACCTTTGAGTAGTAGTCCTCAAACTCCTTATTAACATCAAGTGTGCCGTCGCTACCGTCGGAAATATATTCACCCCAGTTATAAACGTTTACAACTACGGTTTCAGAGGTAGCAGTTGCAAAGAACACGCTTGTTGTGATAACAGCAAGCAAGCCAAAGGTGGATGCAAGAACTATACGTCTTGTTCTCTTCTGCTTAAGAGTAGCAGGCTTCTTTTCCTTATTGTTATCCGTTGAGAAATTGGAAAGGAGCAAAAGCACAAGTATAGTTAAGAATATAAGAGCTGAAAGCGCATACATATCGGGTGTAACACGCTTCTTTGTCATTGAATAAATACGGATCGGCAAGGTTTCAAATCCGCTACCGATTGTAAAATAGCTTATTACAAAGTCATCAATTGACAATGTAAATGCCATAATAAGACCGGAAACAATACCGGAGATAATCTGGGGAAGCTCTACCTTGAAGAATGACTGTACAGGTGTACATCCAAGGTCGAGGGCTGCCTCAGGCAAATGCCTGTCCATCTGCTTGAACTTTGGCATTACCGATAACACAACGTAAGGCAGATTAAAGGTAATATGGGCAATAAGCACCGTGCCAAAGCCAAGTGTCTGTGATGAACGAACAAGATTACCCACGAAAACGAAAAGCAGCATCATAGAGATACCAACTACGATTTCGGGGTTCATAATGGGAATATTGTTTACCGACAGTAC
>JAFTHF010000006.1 GCA_017457545.1 Clostridia bacterium | reverse complement strand
TTGAACTCATATATTTTATAATATTTTTCGTCAAAGTCAGTTTCCTGCCACTTACCGATAAGTGACTCGCCGTCGTAAACATAATCCTTATTGTATTCGCTTCCACAGGAAATCATAAAGCAAACACAAATAACAAGTACAGCTATTAAAATAAGCTTTTTCATTATTCCTCCGAATTACTCATTACGAATTTTATAACATCATTAGGGTGGATATTAAAGCCCTCAAGGGAAATTTCCTTTCCGTCAAAGGTATAAAATGATGCGTGACAGTTGCCAACACCACCAACCTGATCCTCGGGAATATAGGCGGGCTTTTTACTGTTCCTTGCAAGAGTTGTTGCCATTGCGCCGTGGGTAAGAACAAGGATTCTCTCCCCCGGCTTTGCAACCTCGTTAAAAAAGCTATACGCTCTTTCCATCATTTTTTCCACAGGCTCAATATTCTCAGGTCCTCTGCCTGCGTGAATAGCCCTTGCATAGTCATCATAGGTGTAGCCTGAAAGTGCGCCAAAGTCTCTTTCCAGCCATCTTTCATCCTTGCCGAAGTAGTCACAGCCGATTTCATCGCCGATTATCTTGGCTGTATCTACTGCACGCTGAAGTGGGCTTGAAATAATCTTTGTAAAGTGGAGACCTATTGCATCACAGGCAGCCTTCATTCCCTTGGCAGCCTCTTTTGCCTGTGCAATGCCGTTTTCATTAAGAGGAACCTCCTCACGGCCCTGCATTCTACCCTCCACGTTCCAATTTGTTTGTCCGTGTCTTATAAGGCAAACAATCGCCTTTGATTTATCGTTAAAATTCATATTAGCTCACTTTCTGCCTGTGGAGCCAAAGCCTCCCTCACCGCGTACGGTGTCGGAAAGCTCATCACAAAGCTGAAAATCTGCTGTGTAGTAGGGGGCAATAACAAGCTGAGCCACTCTTTCGCCAACTGCAACGGTCTGAGGGATATCGGAATGGTTGTGAAGAGCAACTGTAACCTCTCCTCTGTAATCACAGTCAACAACACCAACCTTATTAGCTGGGGCAAGTCCTCTCTTGCACGCAAGACCGCTTCTTGCATAAATAAATGCTGCAAGTCCAACAGGAAGCTCAAGGGCTAAGCCTGTTTTAATAAACGCTGTCTTACCCGGCTCAATAACTATATCCTCATCAAGACATGCATAAAGGTCAGCACCTGCTGCATAGGGTGAGCCGTATGTAGGTATTATTGCCTTATCGTTAAGCTTTTTAATTTTAACCTGTAAATTTTCCATAATATCTCCTCATTCGTTCCAAAGAACTATTTCCTTTTTTTCAAGAGTTTCCTTAACCATTATAGTGCGCTGATTTGATGAGCCCTTAAACTTAAGCATAAGATTTTTAAGCTCTAATACAAACTTGCCATCCACCAAAACGTCAATATTTTTAAGAAGCCTCATAGTAGTTTCATGCTGTGAAAGCTTACCGGCTGTCCTTTCTTCAATAGTATAGCCCGAAAAGCACCAGATAGTCTTATCCGGCAGCTCCCGTCTTATCCTGTCCGTAAGCTCTACAAGAGGTCCTTGGTTCTGTGGTTCAAAGGGCTCACCCCCAAGAAGAGTAATTCCCTTTACGTAGGAATGGCGTAGGGAGTCTATGATTTCGTCCTCAATCTTTTTAGTATAGGGCTCACCGTAATTGAAATCCCAGGCAATACTGTTAAAGCAGCCCTCACAGTGATGTGTACAGCCACTTACAAAAAGGGATGTTCTGATACCCGGTCCGTTGCTTACATCGTTATATTTTATTGTAGCGTAGTTCATATTACTCCTTCCTTTTAAGGGAGCTTAAATATTGCTTTTGCTCATCGCTTATACGAAAGCTCTCCTTTGCCTTTTGTATTGATTTATTATGTACCCATACCGAAAGAATATTACCTTCAAGAAGCTTAACTGCTCTTTCGTATTCCTTGACCAAGGCAACGCTGATAAGCCATGCCTGTGCCATTTTTACATAATATCTTTCGTCCTTTATCTGTGAGGTTATAAAAAGCACCTCATCAATATGCACCTTATCTATATAGTAATTAAGCATTGATACTAAGGCAAAGCGAATATGATATTCCCTTTTATCCTTAGCAATTTCCTTAATAAACCCATATACGTTATCGGGGTTTTTAAAAAAGTTCTTCAGATTTGACACCATACTGTCACATACTGCCCAATTATCAACATAGGGTAAAAACTCCTCTAAAAGAGCCTTAACTGAATCTGTATCCTCCTTAAGAAAGCCAAGCATATAGCCATGAAGCATATTTTCGTCATAATATGTATGGGGTAACGCTTTTAAAAAGTCCTTACCTGTGTCTGTATTTGCATACTTTTTTGCAAGTGATTTTACATTCGGTGCGCGCACACCAAGGATATTGTCAATTCCGGGGATAAGCGATGAATGAAAATCCTTATATTTTTCGTCCCTGAGAGCCATAAGCTCTTTTGTAATTTCAGCTACGCTCATACCTTTAATAGCTTACATTCCTTTGCAAGGCTGTAAAGGGTTGCACCGTCAATGCCTGTAACATTTGGCACCTGATTTAAAAGCTCCTTAGCGTCTGCATGGAAAACGGAGGTAGTAAGATATATACCTCTTGTGCCCCCCTGTGTGTGCATGGAGCCGATGAACTCTCTTACCTCCTTTAAGGTAACGTGGGCATTGCGTCTTGCCTTAGCCTGTACGCAAATAAATTCCTTAAAGCCAAGCTTATCCTGTGTCCTTACTATGATATCGACTCCACCGTCATCGCTACCACCTGTAACACAGCATTCTTCTACGAAAAGTCCCGATTTTTCATAGAACCTCTTAAGGAGTAATGCGCCATAGCGCTCAAAGTTTTCGCCACCCTTGGAGTTTAAGGTTTTAATAAATGTATCATATTCGTCAACGCTGCTTTCCGTTTCCTCGGAAAGATAATATTTACCGTCGGAAAGGGTGACTATACCCTTTCTTTCACAGCTTACAAGGTATTCTCCGATGTAGGCTCTCAAACGATTATCATCCTTATTTGTTACGGTTTTATCTGTGCCGAATTCCTCCTCGCAACGGGCGAAAATTTCCTTTTTGGTGTAAGGAATATTTTCCTTAAGAATCTGCTTTACAAGCTCCTTAACCTCATAGCTGCGAATGTAGATAGGCATATCTCTGTTAAGAGAATAAAAATTATCAAAGGATGAAATCTCCCCTGTTTCAAGAGCATCTGTAAGTACAGCGCCGATAAGTGAACGGTAAAGAACAGCAACGCTGTCAGCCGATGTATCATTTATCTGCTCCTCTGTAAGCGTTGATAAATCATAGAGGGCGCAAAAAAGCTCCTTCCTTGTAAGCTTGTCTGATTTTGACAAAACAGAAATAAGCTGACGGCGAATTTTTGCCTTAACTGAGGTTTGCTCTCTTTTAAGAGTATTTATATTCATAATTTCCCTCCATATCCAATAGTCCTTCATTTTATTTTACCACATTATCTCTTTCATTGCAATAATATATAAAATAATTTAAGATAATATAATATTTTGTTAAAAAACCGATTACCAATCAAAAATAGCCAAATGCTTATGTAGTATTGAAAAGACTTGCTTTTTGTTGTAAAATACAAATGAAGGGAGCTGATAATATGAAATTTGAAGCCATAATCGGCAATGTTGCCGAAGAAAAGGTGGTTGTTTACGCAAACAGTCGCACCTCGCTTGTTGACAGTATTGAGGGTCTTATAAACAGCTTTGGCAAGGAGCTGACAGGCTATAATGAAAGTGAAATATACAAATTTTCCTGTACAGATGCAGACCTTTATGCAGTTGAGGATAACAAGGTTTATGCATATGTGGATACAAGAAAGCTTGTTATACGTGAAAGACTGTATACAATTGAAGAAATGGTGGGGGACGTGTTTGTAAAAATCAATCAGTCCTGCATTATTAAGGTGGACAGAATAGAAAAATTTGAAAGCTCCTTTGGCGGTAGTGTGCGTGTAGCTATGAAAAACGGATACAAGGATTACATATCCCGTCGTCAGCTTAGGGTAGTTAAGGAAAGGTTTGGGTTTAAGATATGAATAAGTATTTAAAAAGCTTTCTTCACAGAGGTCTTATTTTCGGTGGATTTGGCCCTGTTATAACAGGTATAATCTATCTTATTTTATCCATTACAATTGATAATTTATCAGTATCGGGTACAGAAATGTTTACTGCTATTATTTCCACATATCTTCTTGCGTTTGTCCACGCAGGGTGCAGTATTTTTAATCAGGTTGAGCATTGGCCTATTGCAAAATCATTATTCTTCCACTTTTTATCACTTTATCTGGCATATTCGGTCTGCTATCTTATTAACTCCTGGATTCCCTTTGATATTACAGTATTTCTTATATTCACAGGTATATTTGTTTTAGGCTATGCTATTGTATGGCTGATAGTCTACCTAATAGTTAAGCAAACGGAAAGAAAGCTTAAAAGTAAGCTTAATAAGTAAAGAAAAATCCCGACAAAACGCGGTTTTGTCGGGATTTTTTATATACGTTTATGTTTTTTTATTACTTAATGATGCCGTCTCTGTATGTAAGGCTGAATCTCTTAGCAAGCTGCTTAAGCTGATCATCTGTGATAAGATTCTTAGCGCCGCCAGCCGCCTCTGTCATCATATAGATCTGTGCAGCCTTCTCTACTGTCTCAACAAGACCAAAGGTCTCATCAAGGTCATGACCTGCACAGTAGATACCGTGCATGGACCAGATTACTGTACGGGAGAGAGCAATCTTTTCAGCAGTAGCCTCACCGATTTCGTTAGTACCGCAAAGCATCCAGGGAAGAACCTCAACGCCGTCGGGGAATACAACGATACACTCTGTATTCATCTGCCAGAGCTTATGTGTGAACTTAACTGTATCAAGGTCGAACATATATGTCATAGCAAGAAGATTTGTGGGGTGAGTGTGCATAATTACTCTGTTTGTAGGGTCAACTCTGAGTCTTGAAATATGGCTCATAAGGTGAGCAGGAAGCTCACTTGTAAATCTGCCACCGTCTGCATAGCCCCAAAGAAGCTCAGCATTCTGACCGTCAGCAGAAATTCTGAATACGCCTACATTGTTCTCGGGATCGCCAACAAAGTTCTTAAAGTACTTACCTGTACCGCTAACAAGGAAGTATTTACCTGCAAGCTCCTTAGCATCAAAGCCAAGAGGGATAAGTCTTAAAACATTGTTTACATCGAGAACCTCTTTAACCTCCTCCTCTGTAAGAAGGTAGGAAATGTTACCACCGTTACGCTCGTCCCAGCCAAGACGGTACATATTAGCAGCAGTAGCACAGTATTCATTTAAAAATTTTGAATCAAGAATATTCTTCATTTTCAAGCTCCTAAATTAAAATGCTTTCTTGTAAAGGTCGAGAATGTCGCTCTCTGTGATTTCTCTGGGGTTACCACCTGTACATACGTCAGCGAATGCGTCCTTGGAGAGAAGCTCAAGTGCGTCCTCGGGAATGTTGATTTCACGAAGTGTCTGAGGAATGCCAAGGTCAAGAGAAAGCTTCTTAACTGCTTCAACTGCAGCCTTTGCGCCCTCTGCAACTGTCATGCCTGCAACATCAACGCCCATTGCCTTAGCGATTTCAACATACTTAGCCTCACATGCGGGCATATTGTATTCCATAACGATAGGAAGAAGAAGTGCGTTTGCAACACCGTGTGCAATATCAAATCTAGCACCGAGAGGATGAGCCATAGAGTGAACGCAGCCAAGACCTACATTGGAGAATGCCATACCTGCAACGTACTGTGCAAGTGCCATGTTCTCACGTGCAACCATGTTGTTACCCTCATATGTAGCTGTACGAAGGTTCTTAGCGATAAGCTCAATAGCCTTGATTTCAAACATATCAGAAAGCTCCCAAGCGCCCTTTGTGATGTAGCCCTCGATAGCGTGTGTAAGAGCGTCCATACCTGTAGCAGCTGTAAGGCCCTTAGGCATTGAAGCCATAAGCTCAGCATCTACGATAGAAAGAACAGGAATATCGTTAGGGTCAACGCATACCATCTTTCTGCCGGACTCTTCATCTGTGATAACGTAGTTGATAGTAACCTCAGCTGCTGTACCTGCAGTTGTAGGAAGTGCGATGATAGGAACGCACTTATTCTTTGTGGGAGCAACACCCTCAAGAGATACAACGTCTGCATACTCGGGGTTGTTGATGATAATAGCGATACCCTTAGATGTATCGATAGCTGAGCCACCACCGATTGCGATAACGAAGTCAGCACCGGAAGCCTTGAATGCCTCAACGCCGTCCTTTACGTTTTTAACTGTGGGGTTAGCCTTGAATTCTGCGAATACCTCGTAGGGGAAGTCACCGAGAACGTCAGTAACCTTCTGTGCTACGCCGAATTTGATAAGGTCCTTGTCTGCTACAACAAAAGCCTTTTTAAATCCTCTCTTTGCGATTTCCTCAGCAAGAACTGCTCTGGAGCCTGCGCCAAAGTAGGATGTTTCGTTAAGAATGAATCTGTTTGCCATGGGTGTGTTCTCCTTTTATATTAAAAATTTTATTCTATTTTAATTATATCACAGGGTAACCGGTGATTTCAAGAGTATTAATGAAAATTGATAACCCCTTTTAGATTTTTATGTGCAGTCCGTCATATGCAACTAAAGCGCCCATTTCATCAGCGATTTTCTCGGTTTCAAAATGAGACCTATGAAGTGACGGGGCAAGGTGAGAAAAATACACCTTTGTTTTATCTGTAATAGCCTTAACA
>JAFTHF010000067.1 GCA_017457545.1 Clostridia bacterium | reverse complement strand
ATTCCGTTTATCATATCGCTAGTGCCTAAAAGCTTTTCCGGTCCGTTTAGCTTTCGGTTATGAATTTCAAAGCAAACCGGATGAATAAGTAAGATATTGTGAAGCTTTTTAAGCTCCCACTCGTTTCTGAATTTATATCTGAAATTATATGATTTCATGCTCCTTTGCTTTCCATCATTGTTATATGATTTTCCTCGTATTACAAGTATCTTACGGAAGAAATATTTAAAATCCTCTGTAAACACAAGCATATATGAACGCTTTGGTACGTTAAAAAGCTTGATGGAATAAATATTTTCCTCACTTTCAAGGTAAAAATCACAATTTGCGCCGTTTTTTCTTCCAAAAAACCAGAACGGATTTGACCTATAAAGCTTTAAATGACCTTTGTTGCAAACTTTTTTCAGCTTGAATACCAAAATTATTCTCTTCAGTATGAATCGAATAAAAGGAATAGATAAAACAGTTAATGTAAGGGCGAAAATCACAATGAGAAAAATTTGTGTTTCTGTCATTAATGCTTCTCCTCTTTATATTCATAAATCATATTGCTATATATCATCACCGGCTCATTAATTTCCTCAAAGAAAACAAGATATGCTTTATCTCCTGAGGTTGAATTAGAAACAGTTGAACTATCTAAGCCCATTGACATGTATTCATGTCCACCTTTAAACCGTATTGTTTTACCAGCACCGTTGAACAAGCTATACGGCGATGCCCCTCTGTACTTTACTTGGGTATTGAAATTAAACAGTACTATTTTAACTCTTTTCTTATCAAGAGATACTACATCGTCAATCTCATCCTCTATAATATAAAACTTGCCGTTTTTTAGTCTTTTTCCAACCTTAATAAACGTAATTGTGTGGATGATATTTCTATATATCCCATCTACATTTCGTAAAATAACCAGTAAGGTACATACTACGGCACATCCAATAGCAAAATAATGTCCAAATGTATCATTATCTTCAAAGGAAATTATTAACACATCGTAAATGATAATGCATGTAATGATAACAAGATCGGTAAGCCAAAATCCTAGAAGACGCTTGAGTATTACACTATGCTGACGTTTAAGGTCATTATGTATTTTTTCCTTTGTAAGCAGCTCCTTTGCCATGGTATCACCTCCGTTTTTATCATTTTATCATAATTTACAGACTTATTCAAGATAATAAATTGACAAATCCATTGTCCATGTGATATCATTAAGGCAGTATTATCCCCAGGAGGTCGTTATGATCAGAAATTATCACAAAAGATATGCTGCCTTCGACAGCAATTTCTTATCTGTTACAATGGATAAGAAAAAAGGAAAAATTGCATACATTGGTATTGACAGCGGTGGAAGAGACAGAGACAGACATGCAACATATAATCTTCTTTTACCCGGCAAGGCAGGTGTTTTCGGTGCGTTCGCAAAAAAGGCACCCAGCAAGGTTGAAATCGGTGAAAACAGCGTTCTCTTCGGTAATGATGAGGGTGATTCCGCTAATATTGAATTTTTAGACAAAAAAAGCTTTAAAATAGATTTTACAGGGTCTAACAAAGCAAATCTTCTTACCCTCGATTTTAGTATAAAGATTGCTCCTCCAACCGTTTGGTCCGACTCTGTGGTTAAAAAGCATCACAAAAAGCTAAAATCAAGAAATCCGTTATGCGCCTATAAGAGTGAATATTCTTTACCCTTGACAGTTCATTTCCCCGACTTTGGTCTTATAAAAATTGAAGCATCATCACCTGATGTTTACTGTGTCGAGGAGCTTTTAAAGAGTAAGGATTACGATGGACTCGGTCTAGGTTATGCCAACTACGGATATCACACATTCATGAATGCGCTTCACTACGGCTCCTGTGCACTTACCTTTAAGTCAAGGGACGATAGTGACGTTTCGCTTAAATTTACTGTCCTTGATGAGGTATATCCCACTCTTCCCTTTGAGGCAGGTAAGGAATGGAACGGCTTACGCAGATGCTGGATGAACTCCTTTGCCCTCAACAGAGAATTCTTTGATATGGGTGATAACATTGTACTTAACGGTAGAGCTCACCTTAGCGTACATATGAAATCAGACCTTTTACAGGTAATGGGTGAGGACAAGGAAGAATTTAAGCTTGTGCGCCGTGTGTTTGAAAACCAGATTTTAAACGGATTCCTTGAGGGACAAGCTGATGACGGTGAGGTTAACTTTACATATGTAAAAACCAAAAAGGTAAAGACTGCTCCTATGTGTAGCTTTATTGACTCAACTCCCGGTGCAATTATTGCTACTGCAGGCATTTATAATTGGAATCCCGAATTTGCAAAGAAGCTTCTCCCCTATGCAATTAAGACAGCCGACTTTATCTTGTCAATTGATACAGACGGCGACGGTATTTTTGAGGTGCCCTTCCCCGGTGAATATCTCGACCAGGAAAGAGAGCTTGGCTACCGTCAGCGTAACTGGTGGGATAATTTCGCGTTTGGACACAAGGACATCTATTTCAACTGTCTTTGTCGTCGTGCTTTACGTGAGATTTCTGAGCTGCTTATTAAACTTAATCGGCACTCCCAGGCACAAAAATATATTGAACAGATTAAAAAATTCGATAAAAGCTTCTTTGATACCTTCTATAATCCCGAAAGTGGAGTTATGGCAGGCTGGGTAAGCCGTGACGGCAGAATGCATGACTATATGTTTACCTTTGCTGTTTCTATGGGTATTGATGAAGGCATTATCCCCTTGGATAAGGGCAAGGAAATGATGATTATTCTCCTTGATAAAATGAAGGAACAGGGCTACGGTGATTTCCGTTATGGTATTCCCGGTAATGCGATTTCCGTTCCTCAGCCCGATAACATCGACTGGCCCTGCATGTCCGACTGGGGACAGTATGAAAACGGTGGCCTTTGCGGTATGAACGGCTTCCACTTCCTTACTGCAATGTACAAGTTTGGTCTTACAGAAGAGGCTGACGAAATCTTTAAGGCTATTCTTAATACCTTTGACACCTCCTTTACTCATT
>JAFTHF010000066.1 GCA_017457545.1 Clostridia bacterium | reverse complement strand
TTGCTAAGGCTTGGATAATGGGTGGTAAATGGGATGAGGACGGAGGCAAGGAGAACAATTTCTTTAAAAATGCACGAGCAAGGCGTGGCTCTCATATTTTCTGTGAAAAATGTCCTGTTCCCGTTACATTTTTAGGCTTTGAGGTTGGAAACACCGTGCTGACAGCCGATAACCTTACGGAGCCAGATATTTTGCTTGATGCCTTAAGGGATCACGGCTCAGGAGACGGTAGACTTTCTTGGGATCCAATGCTTGTAATGCTTGCTCTTATAGGCGACGAAAAAGAGGCAGGCTACGATACTATTTGCGGTACGGCTAGTGTCGAGCTTGAGAGCGGAGCAAACCATTTTGAAATCAACGAAAACGGACCTCACAAGTACGTTATAAAATGCAGAGACGATAGCTTTTATAAGTCTATGATAAATGAGGTGATAAAATGAAGCTGAGCAGTTTATTTACATCTCATATGGTTTTGCCAATGAATAAGGAATTCCTTGTTTTTGGTGAAGGTAAGGGTATAGCCAAGGTCGTATTCAACGGAATTGAAAGATCGGTTGATACGGATAGCGATAAATGGGAGATGTCCTTTCCTCCTATGGATTGCGGCGGCCCCTACGAAATGACAGTTATATTAAACGGTGAAAAGACCGTGCTTGATGATATTTATATAGGTAAGGTTTACCTCTTTGCAGGTCAGTCCAATATGCAGTTTAAAATTGAGGAAAGCACCACAAAGCCGGAGGACTGTAAACCTACAAGCAAGCTTCGTCTTTTCTCAACAGATAGGGTAGAGGATGGCGAATATTTTTTCTCAAGGGACGGCTGGATCATTGCTGATAGCGCTAACGTGGATAAGTGGCCCGCTATTCCTTATCTCGTTTCTGAATATCTATCCGACAAGACAGATATTGCTGTCGGAGCGGTTGCATGTTACCAAGGTGCATCAGTTATCGAAAGCTGGGTGCCTAAGGGAGCCTTTGAATCGATTGGTATAAATATACCCATTGACGACAGACACAAGGACCATGTTGACGAATGGTTTGGCAAGTGGAATAAGAATGGCGACCTTTATGATTTCGCCTTTAAGCAGGTTGTACCCTTTACATTTAACGGAGTAATCTGGTATCAGGGCGAAAGCGATTCATCCGTGCCCGAGGGTAAGGTGTATGCCGAGGAGCTTTGTGAGCTTATTAAGATCTGGCGCAGGGATTTAAGAGATGAGAATCTACCTTTTGTAGTTATACAGATAGCTGATTATGACGAAAGAGATGATGAGGGTTGGCATCTTGTACAAGAGGGACAGCTTAAGGCAGAAGCAATGCTTCCCAATGTAAAAACTGTTATCTGTCGCGACATTTCCGAGAGCTTTCATATTCATCCACCTACAAAGACAGGCGTTTCCGAAAGAATTGCAAAAGTGCTTTGTGAATTTTAATAGAAGGAGTTAATTATGAAGGTAAAATATAATTTTTTAAGATTTCCCGGTGGAAAGACAAAGGCGCTTACATTAAGCTATGATGATGGATGTAAGCAGGATCTTCGCTTTTCCGATATAATTACAAAATACGGTCTTAAATGCACCTTTAATCTTAATAGCTCTGAGGCAAGGGGAGACCATGCTCTTACTGTTGATGAGGTTAATAAGTATTTCCTTTCCCGTGGTCACGAAATAGCAGTTCACGGCTATTTTCACCGTGGAGAGGGCTATATAAGACCTATTGAGGG
>JAFTHF010000065.1 GCA_017457545.1 Clostridia bacterium | reverse complement strand
GATGAGCTTGGACACGATATCCCTACCAAGTACAAGATGCTGGAGACCTATACCGGCACCTCTGTGCTTGATGTTCCAATGAATGATAAGAATGTTTATGAGCTTCTTTTGTCAACTAAGCCCCTTGGCTCAGAGGATCTTTTAAAGGATCTAAAATGCAAGGTTGGTACATACGGCTTACCTGAGCTTGGTACAAGATTTGTACAGCAGATGCTTGAGGATTCAAAGCCGAAAAACTTCTCAGACCTTTTACAGATTTCCGGTCTTTCGCACGGAACTGACGTATGGCTTGGAAATGCACAGGATCTTATTAAAAACGGTACCTGTACAATTTCTGAGGTTGTTGGAACACGTGACAGTATTATGATTTACCTTATTTATAACGGACTTGATAAGAGTATGGCGTTTAAAATAATGGAGGATGTACGTAAGGGCAAGGGTGTTAAGCCTGAATATGAGGAGGAGATGATTGCAAAGGGAATACCCGATTGGTATATCAGCTCCTGTAAGAAAATCAAATACATGTTCCCGAAGGCTCATGCGGTTGCATATGATATATCTGCTATTCGTTTAGGCTGGTATAAAATATATTATCCTCTTGAGTTTTATGCTGCATATCTTACAGTTGCGCCTGGTGGCTTTGAGTCCACAATGGTTGCAAACGGTAAGCGTGGTATTCTTGATAGATTAAAGGAAATTGAAGAGAAGGGTATGGATGCTACACAGAAGGAAAAGGATATGGTTGTAGCCCTTCAGCTTGCATACGAATGTCTTGCAAGAAATATAGAATTTTTGCCCGTTGATTTTTATAAGTCAGATGCCTTTAAATTCTTACCTGAGAATGGAAAGATACGTCTGCCGTTCTCATCTATTGCAGGTGTAGGCGACACAGCAGCTGAAAAAATCGCAGAAGCCAGAGATAGTGGAGAAATATTCTCAATTGAGGATTTCCAGCAAAAAACAGCCCTTTCCAAGACTGTTATTCAGATTCTTAAGGACAGCGGTGTATTCCGTGATCTTTCGGAAACAAATCAGATATCAATGTTTTAAATAAAAAAGACCACCCGTTCTCTCTGCATTCTTAGCGGAGAAATAGAGGGTACAAAATATCGGCAGGGAACTTGCTTTCTCTGCCGATTTGTGTTATAATGGTGCTAACGAAAAGCCTCCCTTTACACAAGGGAGCCTTAGGATGCGCACAACTTTAGGGGTATGGGCTTTGCCCTGTGCCTTTGTAATACAAAGGCGAAACTGGCGATAAAACAGAACGATAAATAAGAATTTGAAGGTGGTTTATAAAATGAAATTTAAATATAATGGCAATATAGATGAATTTATCGAAAGCGTCAAAACTAATGTATCACAATTAAATGATGATAAATTAGGCGTCTTTAACAATGAAACCAAAATGGAAATAAATATTGTTGATGATAAATGTAAAATTTTATTAGAAAAAGATAATCCTCATAAAACACAATATTGGTTTGTTTCAACGATTATCAAAAGTGATAATTGCGTAATAATAGATGGTAAAATAAAGGAATGCATTAGAACGAAAAAAGACAAAACAATATTAACGTTGCAGTATACATTTATATGGCCAATTATTCCAATTATATGGTCATTGAATGAATGGACACCATTTCATTCAATAAAATATAGAAAAAACAGATTAAGAGAATTGATGATTAAATACACTGGTTGTGAAGAATTATAGAAAAATTCTAACAATTAAGCAAATTCCAATTTATCGAACAAAATAACCGAACCCCGACAGATGTGTCTGTCGGGGTTACTTATTTGTTTCCGGCGGCGCAATTATTAAACAGCTGACTATAATTTCTCCGCTAATTTTGCACGCCCTTGAGTGGTCTTTTTTATTCTAAATTTAATATTAGTTCTTCCATTTTTGAAAGGGTCGCATTTTCAAGTGCGTCAAATATGCCTTTAATACAGTCCTTTTTATAGCTTATGATTTCATCACACTTAATAACTCTTTCAATACCCTTTATTTTTGCATTTGTATTATGAATATGACCGTAAAGAGAGAGGTAACACCTGTCAGAAAATTCTATAATTACTGTTTTATTTTTATGAGGAACTGTTTTTGTTATAAATTCTTCTTTATTAATCCTTATAATTTCATTAGGAAGTAGGGAAGCAGTTTTATTGGTACATTCTGCAAAGAAGTTAATACAGCTTATATAGTCAGGACGTAATAATATCGAATTTAAAGCACGTTTTAAGTTTTCTTCAAATGTAAGGCTTGTTCTTTTATAATAATCGTGTCTTAAAATAACATTACCGCAGTAATTCATAGCGATAAAAATATATGAATACTTATCCTCAAGCATATAAACAGAGTATAGCTCTTTGTTGATTTTATAATTATATGTGGGTCTTCCTTTGCCCTCATGTAATTGTTTATAAGAGATTAATATTTTATTTTCGCACAAAAGATTGCCAATATCCTTAACTGTTACGTGGCTAAGTCCTGTGTCATTCATAATTTCTTCAACGCTGGCTTTTCCGTTTTTGACGGAATTAAATATGTTAATTGCGTTTTGATTTCTCATTTCCTCATGCTTCATATCATCACCCAATAAAATTATAAATTCTATATGTTATAAAGTCAAGAAAAAACTTGAAATAACCAATAAAATGAGTTATAATGAAAATAAAAAAGGGAGGGATTAACATGCTGGACAAAATTCTTGGAATAATTTCTATCCATCTTGGTATAGCGGTAGAGGATTTAAATGAAGAAATGGCTCTTACAGAAATAGGCATTGATTCCTTGACACTTATGAAAATTATTATGAGTGTAGAGAACACCTTTGATATACATATTCCCGATGAAGAAATTGTGGAATTAAAGCTTATTTCCGATATTGCAGATGTAACAGTAAGAAAAGTTTCATTCTAATTTAAACACTCCTCGCACCGTTTTATAACGGTGCAAATTTTTTGTCGAAAAAATGAAAATTTATGTTGACAAACAAATTAGACAAGTGTATAATAGAATAGCGTCACAACAAAAGAAGGGGTAAGAATATGGACAATTCTAAGAAGCTGCCGGAGGCCGAGTTCGATGTGATGGTCGCACTCTGGAACAGCCGTTCCTATCCGGTTAACACAGCGTATCTTATGGAGAATGTCGGAAAAGCAAAGGGCTGGAAGGCTCCTACGCTTATTTCATTCCTTACTCGCCTTGAGGACAGAGGATTTATTCATTCTGAGAAGAAGGGTAAAGAGAGATATTATTATGTTGATGCTGTAAAGAACGATTATATAAAATCAGTCACAGTAGATTTCCTTGACAGATACCATGAGGGTTCATTTGTTAAAATGCTTGATTTACTTTACGGTAACGGCTCTCTCCCAAATGATGAGCTTGATAAAATGCTTAAATGGCTTCAGGAGCAGTATTAATGAATAATTCGGCATCAAGGATTCGAATTTGATGAAGGTGAATATACAGTGATTCCTCTTCATCAAATGTGCGAATCTCCTAAAAAGAAATAATAAGAGTCAGCTACTGGCTCTTTTTTATTTTTTACATTTTTCTATTTAAATTCTTGACAAAGTATGATACAATAATATATGATTATATAATAAGAGTAAATACGACTAATTTACATAGATATTTTCTTTAAGGAGGTAATTATGGGATTATTTTCTAAAGTTGCAAAAGCATTTGATAGCATGAAATCCGGATATACATCCGCTGTAATACTTTGCGCAGGCAATTCCACAAGATTTGGTAAGGGCTCCGAAAATAAACAGATGGCTCAGGTACTTGGTAAGGGTGTTGCTGAGAGAACTATTTCTGTTTTTGAAAAAAGTAAGGCTATTAAAGAAATCATTATTGTAGTTCGCAAAGAGGATTTACAAAAGTATAAG
>JAFTHF010000064.1 GCA_017457545.1 Clostridia bacterium | reverse complement strand
TATCCAAGCTTTGCAAGGTTGCCCTCATAGGTTGAGGTAGATGCCTGAAGGCTTGCGTTAGCTGTATCAACAATTTGCTGGTCACTCATCATATCAATAAAGGGCTTCATAGCAGGGTTCATTGCAATAGCCTGAGCACGAAGAGTGGGTGCGTCCTCTAAGGTGTACTTTGTAATCTCAAAGGGAAGCATGCTAAAGAGGTCCATATCCTCATTTTCAAGCTGAGCCTTTACAACATCACTGTTATTAACCTCATCAATAAGAGAGGGCATGAGAGTGGAAAGATATCCTATGCAGCCGATAGAAACTGTGCTTACAGAGTCCTCAGCAGGAGTAATAATACCTACAATTTCAAGCTCAAGGGCATCATCAAGAATAGCCTTAAGCTCTGTTTCGTTACGTTCAACAATCTTACCCTCAGCATTAAGCTTATAATAGTCAGAGTCGAGAAGCGCCTTGAAGCGATAGCCGCAAATTTCATCAAAGGTATAGGACGTAGGTGGGATTTTGAATGTGTTTTCCTCACCCTTAGCCTGTGCCTCCTGTGCAGCCTTGATGTAATCCTTTACCTCCTGAAGGTCTCTGATGCCAAGAGTGTAAAGGATATAGTCTGTAATCTGATTGTGCTCATCTACGATAATAACCACCTGATTAGGCGCTTCGGGGTACTTACCGTAAACAAGGTCATACTGGGATGCGATATATTCGCTATCTCCAACAAGCTCTGCCCAGGATGCGCCACCCATCATAGCAGATGAGCCACCCATACCACCAAGACCAAGCTCCTCGAACATCTCACTCATGCTTTCAATGTTCTTTTTGTACTCAAAGCCTATACTTGTTTTATGGATTGAATAGGTGTTAAGATTAGCCCTGTAGGAGTATTTTATATCCGTGGTCAGCTTATCAAATCCGTTTGCGGGATCCTTAAGATGTGCCATCAGCTTAGTCAGGTTATTTTCTGTGTAGCCAGATGAAATCGCATTCATCATAGTTACCATAATATCGCTTGAATAAACCTTGTTAGGATCTCTGTTTTCATCTATTTTATTTTGATTCATCATAGATGAAAGAAGAGTAGCTGTATCCATAGTGCTTTGCTGAATCTGCAAGGGATATGAGGACATAGTGCTTTCCTCAATAGAGGTAATATAGGCATTTACACCTGTGGAAACCGACAGAATAAGGGCAATACCGATAATGCCTATGCTTCCTGCAAAGGAGGTAAGGAATGTACGTCCCTTCTTTGTCATAAGGTTGTTTAAGGAGAGAAGAAGGGCTGTTATAAAGGACATGGATCTCTTCTTTCTTACAGGCTTAGGTGTAACCACAGTCACTTCCTTTTCGGCAGAGTATGGGTTTGAGTCATCAATAACCTTACCGTCAAGAAGCTTGATTATTCTGTTTGAATAGGTTTCAGCTATTTCAGGGTTATGTGTAACCATGATAATAAGCTTTTCCTTAGATATTTCCTTAAGAATATCCATAATCTGTACACTGGTCTCAGAGTCAAGGGCACCTGTAGGCTCATCGGCAAGAAGAATATCCGGGTCATTTACAAGGGCTCTTGCAATGGCAACTCTCTGCATCTGTCCACCGGACATCTGGTTAGGCTTCTTGTAAAGCTGGTCGCCAAGGCCAACCTTTTCAAGCACGGCAGTCGCTCTCTTTTTTCTTTCCTCGGGAGAAACGCCTGAGAGAGTAAGAGCAAGCTCTACATTGGAAAGAACAGTCTGGTGAGGGATAAGGTTGTAGCTCTGGAATACAAAGCCTATAGAATGATTTCTGTAGGTATCCCAGTCCCTATCCTGAAATTGCTTGGTGGACTTACCGTTTATAATAAGGTCACCCTCTGTATATTTGTCAAGGCCGCCTATGATGTTAAGTAATGTGGTTTTGCCACAGCCTGACTGACCTAAAATAGAAACGAATTCATTTTCTCTGAATTCAAGACTTACTCCGCGCAGGGCATGAACCGTAGTATCTCCAAGGACGTAATCCTTGGTAATGTTGGTGAGCTTTAACATTATTTCACTTCTTTCTAAAAAATTGGATAATTTATTATAATAATTTTTATATCAATAGTCAATATTATTTTAAAATATTTAATCATATAATCACAAAATTTTCACATTGAAAATTTTACAAAACCTCTTTTCTAAAAAGTAGGTTTAAAAATACAAGATTTACCGTGGTAAGCAGGGCAATATTTATATCGGAGATTATCCACATATGGTTATTAGGTACAAGAGGAGCAAAAATACATATTAAAACAAATAAAATACCGTAGGGAGTGTGGATAATTTTGCTTTTTGATATATAATCAAGAGACTTTTCACCATAGTAAAATTGGGATAAAAGAGTAGCAAAGGCGAATAATAGACAGGATATGGCAATATAGTACCCTCCAAGGTCTCCAAGAAAGTGGGAAAAGGCAGAAAAAACTGCATACATAGGGCTTTTTTCTCTACCAAAGCCCGACAAAATAACTACAAATGCGGTAAGGGGACATAAGATAACAGTGTCAATAAACACCTCAAAAATACCAAGACACCCTTGAATATGAGCTGTGTTTTCCGAGGATGCGTGGGCAATGGGAGAGGTGCCGCATCCTGCCTCATTTGAAAGCACTCCACGGCTTATGCCATATCGCATAGCAGTAAGAATACTGTGCCCACCTATACCACCAAGCGCACTTTTTATATCAAAGGCTTCGCTTATAATTTGACCGATAATCTTAGGAATTTCAGCCACGTTCCCAAGGATAATGTATAATGTGATGAAAATATAGGAGAAGGAAAGCAAGGGAATAATAACAGATGTAAAGGTGCTTATTTTGTTTACACCAAAGAAGATAACTATAAGGAACAGCAGAGCGAAAAGTAAGCCGAAGGAAAGCTTATTTAACGGCAATATATCGCATACTGCATTTACCTGTACCAAATTACCTGTTATAAGAGAGTTTGATACACACATAAATGCAAAGATAAAAGCCGCCACGTGTCCGTTTTTGCCCTTGATTGCTGTTTCTATGTATAAAGGGGCGCCACCCGTATATGAGCCGTTTTCCCATCTTCTGCGCTTTACGGCAAGAAAGGTTTCAACATATTTTATTCCCATGGATAAAAGGGCGCATAGCACCATCCAGAATATACTTCCAACTCCACCTGCATAAATTGCCGATGCAACCCCTACAATATTGCCAACACCAAGAGTTCCCGCAAGGGCTAAGGATAAGGATTTAAAGCCACCCTTTCCTGACAGCATGCTCTTAACTGTCCTTATAGGGTGAGCTATATAAAAGAATTTAAGCCCCACGCCAAAGCGAATGCCTGTCAGAATAAGAGCAAGTGGCATTACAATGCCACAGAAAATAAATATTAAGGAAAATTGCATAATTTCACCACCTGCTTTAATATATTACAATAGATTAAAAACAAATGTTAATTATTTGTGAACATTATATACTACCCCTTGATTTTATAGGGGTTAAGGGATAGAATATACAATGTGATTGGCACTCAGACGCAAAGAGTGCTAAATTTGAAGGAGGTATTAAATTATGACTATTAAACCTTTATCTAATAGAGTAGTGCTTAAGAATGTTGAGGCTGAGGAAACAACAAAGTCCGGTATTC
>JAFTHF010000063.1 GCA_017457545.1 Clostridia bacterium | reverse complement strand
TCACTCTTATGGAAAAGACCTTACCCGAAATTAATTTTGAGGACAATTATACTCCCGAGCAGGAGGAGCTGTTTAAAAAGCATTACGATTTTATCGACCTTGAAAGTGATGACTGCTCTATGATAAATTCCCTTTCGGGTAAATTCGAGGGCAATCCCTTCCTTTTCTGTCAGTGCATGAAGCATGAAATCAAGGATACTACATATCACGGCTCACTTACTATTACCTGGACAGAAACCTATAGAGATAAGGATGGAAAGCTGAGAACACGTACAAAAAGTCAGACTCTCCACGCATCGGTTACTAAGCCAAAGCCTTACTATCATCTTAACAACTATCTCGCATACGGCTCTCAGGCGGCGCCTGATCTTACCTTTAGTCGCGCACCTCAGGTAAGCGCCGATATGGACGAAAAGGATATTGACAAAAAGGTTAAAAAGGGTAAGAAAAAGCTTACCAAAAAGGCTGAAAAGGCACTTAAAAAGGGTGGTAGGTTCCAAGAGATGGCAAATGAGGAGTTTGATGTTCTCTTCGGTGCTACCAACAGAGATAATGAGGTTCAGTTCCGTCTTATGTATACTCCCTTGGGACAGAGAAACACTATTGACTTAATCAAGAGTGACACAGGCTACGGCGACGACTTCTACTTTACTAAGCAGAAAAAATTCAACATTATTACATCAAATCATGCGCAAAAATGGGATATGGACACTTCTCCATCGAAATATTATTCCTACGATATAGATATTGCAAGACAGAAGTTTGTATCGTTCAATAACGAATACTTTAAGTCAGTATTCTTTGACTTTGCACCCCTACTCGCTGTTCCTGCTTATCTTGAGGAGCCCTGTGCTTCTATGGAAACGCCTGAGGCATTTATGTCTAATTATACCTATTATGAGCATGAGGCAATCGCAAATAAGCTTGACAGACGTGAGTTTCTTCCCGAAGAGGCTATCAGCGATGCGATTATTAAAACATCTCTTGTTGAAAAGCTTGATGGTGAGGATTTAGTATCCGTTACTGCTTACAGCTACACAACGATGGACCATATCGACTATATTCCCGTTCGTGGTGGGGACGGCCGTATTCATGGCGTACCTGTTCCATGGACTGAATATATTCCCGTGTCAGGAAACAGGCACATAAGAGTTGCCAACGCAGGTATGAGTAAAAAGGAATATACCAATAAGCGCACAGGTGATGAAAGCATGAAGCTTAGCTCCTATTATCACGGACTTTTAGCAAAAATTATAAATTAATCAAGGAGGATAAATTTATGGCAAATCAGTTAGATGAATTAAGCACTGAAAACATTCGCGAGGAGGGTCTTGACACTAATGTCATCGCGAAGAAGCTTCCCGTTAAGGTAGGCATCGGCTCAACTATTTTTGAAATTCTTTTGTGGGTTCTCGGAATTATCCCCGGCGTGATTTTCTTGTTTAAGAAGATTAAGGCAAGAACATATTTCCAGCAGCTTCAGCAGAAGATACAGCACAATGCATCTCAGATTGACAACTATCTTGAGCAGAGAGTTGTAGTTCTTCAGAACTGCGCACGTCTTGTTGAAAAGGCTACTGACCTTGACAAGTCCACATTTGAAAACATTGCTAAGTACAGAAGCGGTACAGCTGATAAGGACGAAGTAAGAAACGAGCTTTCCACACAGCTTGATGCAGCATCCCGTAGCATCAATATCGCATTTGAAAACTACCCTGACCTTAAGGCTCATGATGAAATTAAGGACGCAATGCAGCAGAATATGTATCTCCAGAGAGAAATTACAGCTGCACGTGAGCTTTACAATGACACAATCAACACATGGAACAGAGAGATATTTATATGGCCTACAAAGCAGATTGTTGCTGCTAAGGAAGGCTACACAACAAGAATTCCTTTTATCGCTTCTCAGGAAATTAAGGCAAAGGCACGTGAAGTATTCTTTTAATTGCTACTACATAAAAAACAGCCACTTGTGTGGCTGTTTTTCTTTATTTTTCTAAAATTGCTTTAATTACAGGCTCAATTTTTCTTGCCATTAAATGAAATCCGTAGTCATTCGGGTGAATTGTATCAATAAAGCAAAGCTCTCTGTCCTCACATTCTCTGAATGCTTCCTCACCGTCAATAAAATATACATTTTTATCGCCACGTGCTAAGGCATTTTCATAAGTTCTGCGAACTATTTCACGTCTTGCCTTCTCGTCATCTCCATATACGGCATAGGGGCGTGACATCATTAAAATAGGAATACTAGGCTGCTTTTCTCTTATTCTTAAGAAAAACGGCTCATGTGTTTTTTCTAAATGCTCCTTTGTTGGAGCGTTATGGTCATAATCATACCCAAAAATTGACGCATCAAGAGTGTTTATGTAGTCTGCCCTATCAAGCTCTCCCTTTGCGGTACCGGAAAAGCCGAGATTAAGATAATCTACCTCAAGATGAAGGGAAATTATTGCATTCTAGGCATTAGAAAGTTTACAGGAGAGGCCACCCTCTGTAATTGAAG
>JAFTHF010000005.1 GCA_017457545.1 Clostridia bacterium | reverse complement strand
CGGAGACTACGTATCATTTATAAGGAATTACACCAAAAAGGACTACCCGTGTGGTAGGTTTGTGACAAAGGACGGCAAAGCTCTCGGTACACATAAGGGTATTATCGGGTATACAATCGGTCAGCGTAAGGGCTTAGGACTGGCGCTTCCCCATTCAATGTATGTTGTGGAAAAGCGACTTGACACAAATGAGGTTGTAATCGGTGAGCATGAGGACCTTTTCAGTAAGGAGCTTTATGCCGATAGCGTAAACCTTAGCGCCATTGATTTTATAGATACTCCCTTAAGGCTAAAGGCACGTGTACGTTATAACCAAAAGGAGCAGGACGCAACTGTCACTATGGAAAACGGACTCCTCCACGTAGTGTTTGATGAGCCTCAAAGAGCAATCAGTAAGGGGCAAAGTGTTGTGCTTTATGATGGGGATACTGTAATTGGCGGAGGAAGAATTATTTAAGAGGTTAATATGGAAAAATCAAAAATTGACAGAATAAATGCCCTTGCAAAAAAATCCAAGACCGAGGGGCTTACCGAGGAAGAAAAGGCTGAGCAAAGGGCGCTTCGTGAGGAATATCTTGCAGGCTTCCGTGCTAATCTTCGTGGCATACTTGACAATACCTATATTCAAAATCCCGACGGAACAAAAACCAAGGTGGAAAGCAAGAAAAATAAATAAAAAAACGGACTGTCGCCTGACAGTCCGTTTTTATTATAGCTTATCAAATTCGATTTTCTTATCCTTGAAATAATATTCCTTGTCCCTTTCCCCGATAGGACGAAGAACACGACACGGATTACCTACTGCCACAACATTGGAAGGAATATCCTTAGTAACTACACTTCCTGCACCGATAACCGAATTGTCTCCTATGGTGACACCTGGCAAAACGATTACCCCTGCCCCAAGCCAACAGCATCTGCCGATATGAATAGGCATATTGTACTGCGCGCCCTTTTCACGTAGCTCCGGTAAAATCGGGTGACCTGCAGTAGCCAGAACTACGTTTGGTCCAAACTTTGTATAGTCGCCTACATATATATGCGTATCGTCAACACAGGTAAGGTTAAAGTTTGCGTATATACCCTTGCCAAAATGAAGATGATGACCTCCCCAGTTAGCATGAAGCGGTGGCTCAATATAACAGCCCTCCCCTACCTCGGCAAGCATATCCTTAAGCATTTCTGTTCTTTTCTCGCCCTCGTTTGGTCTTGTAAGATTGTACAAATATTGCTTTTCAAGGCAAAGTGCCTGTTCCTTTAAAATGCTTTCGTCTGTGGAAATATATACCTCTCCTGAATGGAGTTTATCTCTGTTATTACTCATATTTTTTCTCCTTTTTGCCTTGATATTATAAGTATAGCATAAAAGAGTTTATATTTGGGAATAAAAGAAAATTTTTCTCTTTTTTATTTCTTGCTTGATTTAGACGGTATTATATGCTAAAATAAATATGTATGCGCGTTTTATAACTTAAAAGAAAGGAGAGTTACCAATGTATCTTGTTATTGCTGAAAAGCCCTCCCTTGCCAGAAACATTATGGCAGGCATTGCCAAGGTGCAAAGTGAGGAGCTTGTTAAAAAGAATGGCTACTATGAGGGTGGCAATTATATTGTGACCTGGGTATTCGGCCATTTGTTTTCTCTTGCGGACATTGAGGACTACTCTCCTACCGATAACCCCAAGTGGTCAATGGACAACATTCCCTGCTTCCCAAAGGAGTTTAAGTTCAATCTTAAAAAGGGACAAAACAAGCAGGTTGACCCGGGCGTTAAAAAGCAGTTTGACACAATTAAATACCTTTGCAATCGTCGTGATGTTGACACTATTGTAAACGCAGGTGACGCTGACCGTGAGGGTGAAATCATTGTCAGACTTTGTGTAACTCACGCACTTAATACTGAAAAGAAATTCGTTCGTCTCTGGCTACCTGACCAGACCCCCCAGACTATTGCCCAGGGGCTTACCGAAATGAAGGACGAAAAGGAATATAATTCTCTTGCCAACGAGGGCTATGCACGTACCTATATTGACTGGCTCTACGGTGTTAACCTTACAAGATTTGCCACTCTTAAAACAGGTAAGCTTCTTCGTGTTGGCAGAGTTATTGTACCTATCGTAAAGGCAATTTACGACAGAGACATGGAGATTCGCAACTTTAGCCCAGAAAAATATTATGTAATCTCCTCTCACGAAAAAACAAACGGAGAGTTTATCGACCTTACGTCTAAAAACAGATATACCAAGGATGAACTTAATAAGGCTAACGAGGACTGTGCAAGGTTTAATAGCGAAAAGGCTACCGTAACTGCAAAGAAAAAGAAAAAGGATGTGCTAAATCCTCCTAAGCTTTTCTCTCTTTCCAAGCTGCAAAGCTATCTTGGTAAAAAGTACAAGTTTTCTATGGACGAAACACTTAACACAGTTCAGAAGCTGTATGAGGAGGGCTACGTAACATATCCACGT
>JAFTHF010000062.1 GCA_017457545.1 Clostridia bacterium | reverse complement strand
TTGTAAAGCTATACTCATTTGCACCAATTTCTCCATTAAGCGTTGGAGCTGTTGCTATCTTATGAGTAAGGTAAGTATTTGTCTGACCGTACGCCTCAAGTGCAGAAAGGTTTGTATCTTTTCCTTTGTTTGCATTTTCATCAGCTTCGATATAGATCGTGTGATTGGTGTATTTATAGAACTTATTTAAAAGGGGCGAATAATAGTCA
The DNA here is from genome assembly GCA_017457545.1 of Clostridia bacterium. The sequence continues at coordinate 2,956 of JAFTHF010000062.1, read as the reverse complement.
AAGTTGATTCTCTTTCCGTCCTTAGAGAAGTTCATATAGAGAATCATTCCTGTATCCTGAGTTCCATGCTCTATACTATAAACATTAGGAGTCTTCACACCTGTCGCTTCTTCTTCTTTTGCATCATGATTCCAATATGCTTCCTTAGCATCATAAGCCTGTGGGTCAACAAGAACCTGAAGCACTTCATTTCCGTTTTTACCGGTGTTATAAGAATAGGTAGGAGCAATACCACCGGTGTGTCCCGAAACTATCATAAACACGTTCTCATGCTGGCTGAGGACCTCATCCCAAAGTACTGTTCCCGGGTTGCCGAAAAGATACATTGTTGAACCGTCATCACTCGAGTTTACTTCACCATAACCATTGAGATAAGAATGTGTAGTAATTATTGCCTTATGGTTAGGGTACTCGGCAAGAGTCTCGTCCACCCAATTAAGAACATTATCGGTAGGGTTAAAGTCAATGGTTATAAAAAGGTAGTCTGTTCCCGCAATATTAAGCGTTTTCCAGGAGTTTACAATAGAATCTTTATGATAACCATCTCCCTTTTCTGCATATTGTTTAGCACTCCAGTATACCCATGCATCGGGATTATTAGGTTCTCTCGATTTTGTAACACCGTCAATATCAGTCCACTTTGCATTAGAATCACTGCGGAAGCCGCCACCTTGATAAGTTCCTGTGTATGCGCTGTTAGTATACTGATAGGTGCTTGTTGTAAACTGATTTGTATACTCAGTAACATTGAAATAATCATCGATCATATAATCATCGTGATTACCTCTTGTAATTGAATAAGGAACTACTCCGTCCAAATGACTTATAGCCGCCTTTGCGATATCCCATTCTCCTGTTATAATAGGGGTGTTATGAGCGCCTCCAAGATTATAGTCATTTCTATATCCAAGGTCCGTAATATCACCAAGAATAAACACGTGTGCAAGCTTCCTTTCGTCTGCTGTGTCCGCTATAGCCTGATAAAGGCGCTGCATAGTATTGTTAGCTGCTGCATCATATTTACCAATAGACTCGTAATAATCACCGCAGGTAAGATACTGCGTATCACCCACGAATGCAAAAGAATATGCTACGTCTGTTTCAAAATTGGGATCTGTCCACAATGCAGAATTAACAGGGGTGTCATACACGGCTGCTTCTGCAGATGCCGTGAATGTTACTACTGTGCTCATAAGAAGAGCAACGAGGCATACTAAGGATATTAGCTTTTTCATAGATTTCATAACAACTATTACCTTTCTTTCAAATATCCAAACAGGGCTTTGATCAAGCCTTGTTGAATCAGCATATAAGCTTGTTATATAGTATTATAGCACATTTTCTTTACAGTTGCAAGATGTTTGTAAACAAAAAAAGTCAGCAGAAGTAACAAACTTCTGCTGACAAATTTATTCATTATTCTTTACTCGCCGTAATATTTTTTACTTAATCGAATATATCGGGAGTGCTGGGGTCGTTGTGTTTTTCAACGATGAGAGCAATAATTATGGCTCTCTGTCCCTTGGTATATATAACCAAAGCCCAGTTGAATCGGCATATAAGCTCAGTCTATATATTAAAGACCGCGCTTAACGTATGTCGTGTGGAGGATCTCGTGAGCCTTATGACTATTGGGTTCTCCAAAGTATTCGTCATAAAGCTTCTTAACAGCAGAGTTCTCATGCGACTTTCTTACGTCTGCGGTAGCGTCGTCGTTATAAAGAACAGCTGCTCTTACAGCACGAAGATCCATAGACATTCTTACGTCTGCGCTCTGGATAGGCTGACCGCCGCCGTTTACGCATCCGCCGGGACAAGCCATGATCTCGATGAACTGAACGTCGAGCTCGCCTGCCTTGACAGCATCAAGAACCTTCTTAGCGTTACCTGTTCCGGAAGCAACAGCAACGTTGAGATTGATATCGCCGAGCTTATAGGATGCAACCTTTACGCCCTCAACGCCACGAACGTCATTGAACTCGAGAGTCTCGAGAGGTTTGCCCTCGATGACCTCAGCAGCGGTACGGAGAGCTGCCTCCATAACACCACCTGTTGCGCCAAATATTGCGCCTGCGCCCGAACCGATCTCGAACGGAACGTCGAACTCAGCGTCGTCAAGCTTCTTGAAGTTGATACCTGCGGAAGCTATCATTCTGCCAAGCTCACGGGTTGTAACAGCAACGTCAACGTCAGGAACACCTGCAGCAGCCTGATTAGGTCTGCCAACCTCGAACTTCTTAGCTGTACAAGGAATTGCGGATACGAAGAAGATATCCTTAGGATCCCATCCCATCTTCTTTGCGTAGTAGGTCTTAACTACAGCACCGAACATCTGCTGAGGAGACTTACAAGTGGAGAGGTTAGGAATGAACTCGGGATAGTAGTGCTCACAGTACTTGATCCATCCGGGTGAGCAGGATGTGATCATAGGAAGTACGCCGCCGTTCTTAACTCTTCCGAGGAACTCAGTTGCTTCTTCCATAATTGTGAGGTCTGCGGTGAGGTTCATATCGTATACGCCGTCAAAGCCGAGAGCCTTGAGAGCAGCAACCATCTTGCCCTCACAGTCAGTACCGGGCTCGTAGCCGAAGCACTCGCCGATCTGCGCACGAACAGAAGGAGCAGTACAGATAAATACATGCTTACTGGGATCAGCCAAAGCATCTCTTACCTTGTCTGTATCATCGCGCTCATAAAGTGCGCCTACAGGACAAGCAACGATACACTGTCCACAGTTTACGCAGGATGTTTCGGAGAGAGGCATTTCAAATGCGGAAGCGATATGTGTATCAAAACCACGGTCATTTGCGCCGATAACGCCGATTCCCTGTACGTTCTTACAAGCTGCTACGCAGCGGCGGCAAAGGATACATTTGGAGTTGTCACGGTACATATGAGCTGCGGAATTGTCCACAGGCCATTCCATGTTAACGCCTTCCCATTTCTTTGTATCTTT
>JAFTHF010000061.1 GCA_017457545.1 Clostridia bacterium | reverse complement strand
TGTAATCTGCTATTTTTTCGTGTATTTCCTTGGAGAAGCTGTGCTTAAGATGCTCTCCTATTACACCGTATTTCATATACTGTTACCTCTTGTGAAAGCGTCTGTGCCAAATCTTGATGCAAGCATATCGCAAACGCAAATGGCGCTGATGCTATCAAGAACGGGACAAATACGTCTTATAATAGCAGGGTCATGTCTGCCCTCTATTACAAGGCTTTCATTTTTCATTTCCTTAAAGTTTACTGTGCTCTGCTCCCTTGAAATTGAGGGGGTAGGCTTAATAGCGCACTTAAACATAATAGGCATTCCGTTGGTAATTCCACCGTTTATACCACCGTTATTATTTGTAAGTGTGACTACCCTGCCGTTTTCCACACGCATAGCATCGTTAGCCTCGCTGCCCTTCATATCTGCAAAGGCAAAGCCAACGCCAAATTCAATACCCTTTACGCCACCAACGGAAAATACTGCGTGAGATATAAGGCTCTCAACACTGTCAAACCAAGGCTCGCCAACGCCTGCAGGAACACCGTAAATTACGGTTTCTGTAATACCTCCTACGCTGTCACGCTCCTCTTTAGCCTTAAGTATTCTCTTTGTCATTTCCTCCTCAGCATCGGAAAGGACAGGAAATGCTTTTGACTTAAGAATATTAATATCCTTTTCAATATTTTCAAAGTCACGGTCGAATACGCCACCGCACTCTCTTATATGTGTGGCAATCTTTATATTAAGCTTATCAAGTGCCATCTGGCAGATTGCACCTGCTGCAACAATAGCTGCTGTGATTCTGCCTGAGAAATGGCCCCCTCCACGGTAATCCTCAAAGCCGTGATATTTACAAAATGCAGTATAATCTGCGTGGGAGGGACGGGCTATGTCCTTTGTCTTTGAGTAGTCCTTGCTTCTTGTATCCTCATTTGGAATTACAATTGCAATAGGTGTACCTGTTGTATAGCCGTTAAATACTCCGCTTACAATGGAATACTTGTCCTTTTCCTGTCTTGCAGTATCAATTGATGATGCAGGACGGCGACGGGAAAGCTGAGCATCCAAATATTCGTAATCAATTTTAATACCGGGGGCAATACCGTCAAAAATCGCACCGATAGCCTCACCGTGGCTTTCGCCAAAAACGGTAACTGCTACGCTGCTGCCGAATGTATTCTTCATGCGTTCTTGCCTCCCTTTACTAAATTTTCAATTTCATCAGCGCCGATTTTTTTCATTTCAAAGGTGCCGATTTCGTTACAGAATATTACTGTAATCTGATTTCCTGCCATTTTTTTATCGTGAAGAATATAAGATATCAAGGTTTCATTACTTACGTTAAATTCTGTGGGCAGATTATATTTTTCAAGGGCTGACCTAATGCTTTCTGCCACGTGGGGTGATGACATAGGAAGCATACCAAGTCCTACGCACTCACCGTGAAGAAGCATATTCATCTCCCCTGCACTTTCAATGGCATGACCTATGGTATGACCGAAGTTAAGCACCTTGCGAAGATTCTTCTCTTTGGGGTCCTTTTCAACCACATCACGCTTGATTTTAAGTGATTTTTCAATAATTGTGTCTACATCCTTATAGAAGTCCTTTGTGTTAAGAAGCAGGTTAAAAAGCTCCTTATCAAAGGTTGCAGCCATTTTGATGCTTTCTGCAATTCCTGCGCTAAGCTGACGCTTATCAAGAGTGGAAAGCACATCGCTGTCAATAACAACGCACTTAGGCTGATAAAATGCGCCGATAATATTCTTTACACCGCAAAAGTCTATTGCCACCTTGCCACCGATAGAGGAATCCACCTGTGACAAAAATGTGGTTGGAATATTATAAAAATCAATACCCCTCATATAGCTTGCTGCAACAAATCCACTTAAGTCTCCCACTACGCCACCGCCTACGGCGATAACACAGTCGGTACGGGTAAAGGACTTCTCAAGAAGGATGGAAAGAAGATGCTTATAGGTATCAAAGCACTTGCTGCCCTCTCCCTCCTTAATAACCTCTATATAGCCCTCAGCGCATTGCTCAGCTACTGCCTGTGCATACTCATAGGGTACACCGCTGTCAGTAACTATAAGGGCCTTTCTGTTTAAGCTAAGATGGGGAGAAAGCTTCTTTAAAGCGCCACGCTGTAAAACTATATCGTAGCTCTGCTCTCCAAGATTAACAGGTATAATCATAGCTTACCTCTTTTATGAATAATAGGTTCCTGCAAGCTTAAGCTTATCACAGGTAGCGCCAAGCTCGGTAAGCATATCTCTACCGTCTGCGCTGTTTATATTACCCTCTGCCTCAATGAAGAAATAGTAGCTCCACATAAGCTCCTTCATAGGACGTGAACGGAGATTTCTCATGTTATAGCCGTGGGCACCGATAATATCAAGCGTCTTTGCAAGAGCGCCTGCCTCGTTTTTAACTGTGAAAACAAGGATAAAGCTTTCACTTGATTTTTTAGCCTTGCTTGATTCCTTTCTTGTACGTGAAAAGGCAGCAAAGCGAGTAGTATTTGTCTTACTTGTATGAATCTTACTTGCAAGAATCTTAAGACCGAAAATAGCCGCTGTTTCATCTGATGCAACAGCTGCAACTGTAGGGTCGTTAAGCTCCTTTACATACTTTGCGGCAAGGGCTGTATTCGGATATACCTGTGTGCTGTAGCCTCTTGCGCTAAGGTATTCCTTACACTGAGAAAGTGCCTGCTCGTGACTTACAACTGTTTTAACCGTATCAAGGCTTGCCCCGTCACAGGCGATAAGATTATGCTCAATTCCAAGGTCAATAATCTGATTTATGTATAGTGAGCCTGAGAAAATAAGGTCCATAACTGTTCCCACATCTCCTGCAAAGCTGTTTTCAATAGGAAGAACAGCGCTGTCACACTCACCCTTTTCTACTGCCTTATATGCTTCATCAAAGTTAGAATATGAAATAAGAGCTGCCTCAGGGAACATTCTCTTGGCTGCAATGTATGCAAATGCGCCGGGTACACCGCTGTATGCAACTCTCATACCGTAGTTAAGACGTGACTGGTAGTCCCTTGATATCTTCATTGTATCCTTAAGGAACTGAATATAGTATTCTCTTACCACCTCGTCCTCAACCATTACGGCATTTTTGACTATAACCTCCTTCTCTCTTGATGCATCAAGTATAGAAAGGGCATGCTCCTTTTTATATTCAGCCACCAGCTTGGCAGCCTCCATTCTCTTTTCAAAGAGCTTAGCCATCTGGGAATCAACTTCGTTTATAATTTTTCTTGCATCGTCAAGCTTGCTCATATCACTTATACTCCTTTATAAGTCTTTCAAAGGAACTGAGGGAATTTTCTATCTGCTCAGTAGATACGCAGTATGAAATTCTTACATATCCCTTATAGTCAAAATCGTCGCTGGGAACCAATAAAAGCTCATATTTCTTTGCCCTTTCGCAAAATACCTTGGCATCGTCACAAAGAGCCTTAACAAAAAGGTAAAATGCACCGTCGGGCTTAAAAACCTTATAGCCGTATGAAACAAGAGCCGAATACAAAATATCTCTGTTTCTTTTGTAGATTTCAATATCCGATGTTTTGCCAAGCACCTTAGAAATAAGGTACTGGAAAATTGCAGGTGCACATACATATCCAAGTGCCCTTGCAGCACCACATACGGCAAAATACACCTTACGTAAATCCTTGCAGCCCTCACTTACAAGAATATAACCTATTCTTTCTCCGGGCAAGGACAGAGATTTACTGAATGAATAGCAAACAACCGTATTGCTGTAATATTTGGGAATATATGCAACCTTGGTATCCTTATCGTATACAAGCTCACGGTAGGGCTCGTCCGAAATAATATAAATATCCGTGCCGTATTCCTTGCTTTTCTTATCTAGTATATCTGCGATTTTTTTAATGGTATCCTCTCTCATTACAGCGCCTGTGGGGTTGTTTGGAGAGTTAATAATTATAGCTTTAGTCTTACACGTAATGGAGCTTTCAAGCAAATTAAGGTCTGGCTGAAAATCATTTTCATTACATTTAACCGACACAAGAGTGCCGCCTGCCTTTTCAATAAACACCCTGTATTCGGGGAAGAAGGGTGCAAAAACGATAACCTCCTCACCCTCGCACAAAAGTGCATTCAAGGATACGGTAAGAGATGCGGCAGCACCAACGGTCAAAAAGATATTTTCTGCCTTTTCCTTTACACCGTAAGTCTTGTTTATATAGTCGGCAATAGATGTTCTTACGTTAATATCTCCGGGGGCTGAGGTATAACCGTGCAGGGCTGTTTCCGACATAGTGGAAATAAGCTCAATTAAGCCCTCGTTTACCTCTTTAGGTGCGGGAACACTTGGGTTGCCAAGGCTAAAATCAAAAACCTTGTCAGCGCCTATTTCGCTTTTACGCTTTTTTCCGTATTCAAATATTTCACGG
>JAFTHF010000060.1 GCA_017457545.1 Clostridia bacterium | reverse complement strand
AGCTCCTTCATATGACGGAAGAAGAATGTAAGAAGAAGCACCTGAATATGGCTACCGTCAACGTCGGCATCCGCCATAATAATTATCTTACCGTATCTTAGCTTATTAATATCAAATTCCTCTCCTATACCGCAGCCCAGTGCCTGAATAATAGGAATAAGAGATTCGTTGGAATATACCTTATCAAGACGGCTCTTTTCTACGTTAAGAACCTTACCTCTAAGTGGCAAAATCGCCTGGAAACGGCTATCACGTCCGTCCTTTGCGCTACCTCCCGCAGAGTCTCCCTCTACAAGAAACAGCTCAGTAAATTCCTTTCTTCTGTCCTGACAGTCAGCAAGCTTATCGGGCATAGATGAGCTTTCAAACACACCCTTACGACGGGCAAGGTCTCTTGCCTTTCTTGCAGCCTCACGGGCTCTTGATGCGGCACAGGACTTATCTATAATTATCTTTGCAATATCGGGGTTTTCCTCATAGAATTCTCCAAGCTTTGTACAAACTATGGAATCTACAATATTTCTTATTTCGCTGTTACCAAGCTTTGCCTTTGTCTGGCTTTCAAACTGAGCATCGGGAAGCTTAACGGATACAACAGCGCAAAGACCCTCACGTGCGTCCTCACCGGAAAGATTTTTGTCGCTGTCCTTTAAAAATCCAAGCTTTCTTGCGTACTGGTTTGTAACCTTGGTAAGTGCGTTTTTAAAGCCTACCTCGTGAGTACCGCCGTCAACCGTTGCCATATTGTTTGCAAAGGTTATAATGCTTTCTGTATAGGTATCGTTATACTGAAGGGCAACCTCAGCGGTAATATCTCCCTTCTCAGCCTTCATATATATTACATTCTCATGAATAAGATTTGCATGCTTAAGAGAGTTTACATATTCTACAAACTGAATAATACCACCCTCATAGCAAAGGTCATTTACAACCTCATCTTCGCCTCGCCGGTCCTTGAATATAATTCTTATACCTGCATTTAAGAAGGACTGCTCTCTTATTCTTGTAAGAAGTGTTTCATAGTCAAAATTAACATCCTCAAAGATATCAGCATCAGGCTTAAAGCGAACGTAAAGACCGTGCTTACCCTCAGGGGCGGGACCCTCATAGCTGAAGGGTCTTGCAACCTTACCTCTTTCAAAGCGCTCGGTATAGCGATTTCCGTTTACGCAGTTTTCTACCTCTACCCACTCGGAAAGAGCGTTAACAACAGAGGCGCCAACACCGTGTAAGCCGCCTGAAATTTTATATCCTCCACCGCCAAACTTACCGCCTGCGTGAAGCACAAGGAATACTACCTCAAGGGTAGGAGTTCCTGTCTTTGCATTAATTCCCTCAGGCACACCGCGTCCGTTATCCTGTACGGAAACGCTTCCGTCAGGGTGAAGCACTATTTCAATAGTGTCGCAATAACCTGCCATAGCCTCATCTATGGAGTTATCCATAATTTCATATACAAGATGATGAAGACCGCGTAAGGAGGTAGTACCTATATACATACCCGGTCTTTTTCTTACTGCTTCAAGACCCTCTAATACTTGTATCTGATCGGCTTCGTATGTGTTTTCTTTTTTTATTTCTTCCATTTTTTCTCCTTGTGGTTACGCACCCACCGGTATTTATTTTTTTATAAAGTGGTTAAAGCCACATACTTTAATTTTTTATTATTGTTGAGCTGTTAAAGGGAGACAGATAAACTGTTTCGTCTCTCATTAAAATAAAGGACTTAGGTAAATCGTAGGAAAGAAGAATTACTCTTTTTTCCTTTTCTGCTTTAGATAAAAAGTTTCTTGTAAAGACGGAAACGGTTGATGAATCAAGGTCAAAAACCGATATAATATCTTCCTTTCTTACAGCCTTGCTTGGCCCTATATGAACGTACATTATATTTTCTTACCGTCCTTTATCCTTATATAATTATCTCCCTTACCGTCAAACACCGACATCTCACAGGAGGTGATTATAACCTGTCTTTTATCTATGCTTGATAAAATATATTTTCTTCTTGCTTCATCAAGCTCACTTAAAACATCGTCAAGTAAAAATACGGGGTATTCGCCTGTTGTTTCACGGCTTATTTCTCCCTCTGCCATTTTCATAGCAAGGGCAAGGGAGCGCTGCTGTCCCTGAGATGCGTAAAGACGGGAATCCTTACCGTTAATCTCAATTTTCATATCATCCTTATGAATACCGAAAAGGGATGAGCCGTATTTTATTTCTCTTTCTCTGTTTTCTTTATAAAGGCTAAGATATTTATTTAAGATAGCATCCTTACTTATATCTTCCTTTAAGGAATGGTCGGCATCGTACTTAACGCTTGGTATCTCCTTACCGAAGGTCATTTCCTTAAAAAATTCCTTAACCCAAAAATCAAGCTTTTCTATATATTCCTGACGAATTACCGATATATCGGCGCAAAGGCTTGCCATTTCCTCGGAATATATATCCATAAGCTCTATTAATCTTTTTCTTTCCTCATCCTCTTTTTTAAGGACTGAGTTTCTGTTCATTAAATAATTCTGGTACTTTGATAAAAGCTTGATATAAACAGGGCGAAGCTGAGATATTGCCACATCAAGAAAGCTTCTTCTTACAGAGGGAGAATCGCTTATTATTCCAAGATGAGATGGGCAGAATAAAACGGAACGGAATTCTCCTATAATTTCGGAGGTTTTTGCAACCTTAATATTGTTTCTGTAAAAATGCTTAGGCTTATTTGAGGAGATTTCTACTCCTAAGGTACACTCTCCTCTTTCGTTTTCAAATTCAAGACGGGAATATGCTGTTGATTTGCCGAATTTTATAAGCTCCTTATCCTTAGTGGCTCTGAAGGACTTACCTCTTGCAAAAATATAAATTCCCTCAAGAATATTGGTTTTTCCCTGAGCGTTTTCTCCGTATATAACATTTACTCCCTGAGAAAAATTGATTTTCTCATTTTCCATGTTACGGAAATCTATAAATTCTGAGCTTTTAATTCTCATTAGTTATTCATTCTTATAGGCATTACAAAATATTTAAATTTGCCTTCCTCTGTGTTCTGTGGCTCAATAAGAACGCCTGTTAATGCATTGTTATAGGACATCTTGATTTCACCGTCATCACATACTCTTATGGCATCAAGTAAGAACTTACAGTTAAAGCCGATTACAATAGAGCCGTCATCCTCCTTTTTAATATCAAGCTCATCGTAAACGTTACCGTTTGCAGAGTTTGTAGAGATAGAAAGCTTTTCATCAATTGTAAACTTAACAAAGGAACGGATAGAGCCTGCAAGACGGTCCTCAACGATAAGAGAGGAGCGCTCAAGGGCGGAACGAAGATCCTCAGCCTTTAAAAATGTGGTGATTCTATGCTCCTTTGGCAATATTCTTTCATAATTGATATAATCGGAATCAATAGTCTTGGAAAATACGGTAAATTCACCGATGGTAAATACCATATATCTTCTTGTAACACGAATTTCCATTTCATCCTCGGTGTCCTTAACCATTTTAAGAACCTCAGCAAGAGTTTTACCGGGGACAATAAATTTAAGATTCAAGCTGGAGCCGTCTCTGTTTTTATTTTCAAGCTCCACATCTCTTTCGCAATAAGCAAGACGGTTAGAGTCACAGGAAACAAGGGTCATCTTATCCTTGGTAATCTGGAAATAAGCACCGTTGAATACGGGACGGGAGTCATTCTGACCGATGGCAAAGTAAATCTTGTTTACCATTTTTCTAAAGAGGTACTGAGGAATTACAAAGCCCTTTTCACCGATAATTTCGGGAATTGAGGGGAAGTCCTCACCGGGTAATGCCTTAATATCAAAATGGGAAAGACCGGACTCAATTACTGTCTTAAAGGAACGGTCAACAGTCATTTTAATTTCACCCTCAGGCATAACCTTGATAATCTGGAGAAGCTTCTGGGCGTTGATTACACAGTTGCCCTCCTCAATAACAGTACATTTAAAGCTTGTCTTAATACCCTTTTCAAGGTCAAAGGTTTCTATTTTACATACATCGTCGGAGGTACATACAAGATGAACTCCCTCAATAGCAGGCATTGTGTTTTTTCCGGATACGGTGTACATTGCAGGTGTCAATGCATCAAGTAAGATTTTCTTATCAAATAATACAATCATGTTATATACCTTTCATCAAAAATAAAATTTAGTGAAAAATCAATCTATCAGTAACATAAAAAATCAAATAAAATTCAGAGAATTAAATAAAATAAATTCGCTAATTAATTTTCTAATGGCCGGCGATCCCTATCGCCTTATGGTTGGCGGTCCCCACCGCCTTTTTTGCTTTAGTTTTTTTATTCAATTAAAATAGTAATAGATTTAGTAGTAGAATTATTAGTAGAGGCTATGGAAAAGGTGGAAACTCAAATTTATCTAAGGTTTTCGGGGGTTTTTCCTCATTTTTTATCCACATTTCAAATGTTGATAATTAGTGGACAATCAATGGATTTTAAATTCGACAGAAAAAGCTAAAATTTTACCTTTTTTCCACAGAGGTATGTGGAGTGGAAAGTGAGTGTGGAAAACTTTTTATTCTCCCTCTTTATATTATAAAGGAAAGGTGTAATTTCAGTGAAAATTTTCCACAGTTTTCCACATACTTAATTTCCTGTGGTAATTGAGCGAATAAGCTCTCTTACCTCCATAGCAAACTCATTGTTCTGCTCCATTTCCTCCTTAACTACTGCCTCAGAGGAGATAATGGTTGTACGGTCACGGTTAAGTGCCTTACCTATCTGAGCCTGAGATAAGGTGGTAATGGTGCGCGCTATGTATACGCAGATGTGACGTGCCATTGCAATTTCCTTATTTCTCTTCGAGGAGAGAATATCCTCTCTTGAAATATCGTATTTCTTGGAAACAGCAAGAACTATTTCATCCATTCTCTTTCCGTCGTCTGCCTTAACGCTGATAAATTCCTTAACTGAATTCTTTACTCTTTCAAGGTCAAGGGCACCACCCTCTAAAAGGGCAATAGCACCAAGCTTCTTAATTACACCCTCAAGCTGACGGATTGATGATGTAACGTTTTCAGCCAAGAATCTTAAAATATCGTGGGAAAGATTAAGATTGCTCTGCACCGCCTTCTGCTGAAGAATTGCCACTCTTAATTCAAAATCGGGCAAGGACACATCAGCCATAAGTCCGGACATAAATCGTGTCTTTAAACGGTCCTCAAGGGTCTTTATTTCGTCCGGAGGACGGTCAGAGGTGAGAATAATCTGCTTGTGCGCCTCATACACCGCATTAAAGGTGTTAAAAAGCTCCTCCTGAGTAGAAATCTTACCTGCCACGAACTGAATGTCGTCTATAAGAAGAACGTCTACGTTTCTGTACTTCTCGCGAAACTGGGTAGCATTCTTCTTTTGGAGAGCGTCTACCATCTGATTGGTAAACTCCTCACCCTTAACATAGGTAATCTTCTTGTCGGGATATTTCTTTGAAATCTTATTTGTGATTGCGTAAAGCAAATGGGTCTTACCTACTCCGCTGGGACCGTAGATAAAGAGAGGATTGTAAAGATTAAAGGAATTATCGTTATAATCCTTGTCAGCCACAGCCATAGCGGCAGCATGGGCAAACTTGTTTGAGGAGCCTACGACGAAGTTATCAAAGGTGTACTCCGACCTGTAATTATCGGGAACATCAACCTTTTCACCCAAGGGAAGCTCACCCTTCTCCATTCTCTTAAATCTTTCAATGCTGCCCCTTGAGAGATCAGCCTCACCGTTTTCACGGGAGTGAACAACAATTTCGGGCATAAAGCCTACTATCTGGAACAAAGCCCCGCCCAGCTCCTCACTGAACTGCTTTGTAACAATATCCCTTTTGATTACTGTGGGAGTAGTAAATACTGCCTCATCGGGAGTAAGAGATATTAATTTAAGGTCGCTGAACCAAAGCTTAATAACCGTGTCATTATGTTTGGTCTTTAAAATATCAAGCATAAAGCCCCATATGGTATCAAGATCTGTCATAATTCTTTCCTTTCGTACGTATATGCGTGGGCGCAAAATAACTTAGATAAAATTAAAAGTATAATTAATTTAATTATACCTATACAAATATAATTATACTATATATTTTAATTAGAGTCAATAGATAATGTAATATTTTTCCCCTGTAAATGTGGAAAAATCGGGACAAAAAGAGAGTAAAAGACACTATTTTTAATTTCCCCTTGAAAAAAACAAACAAAAGGTCTATAATATAAAATACCATGAAAAGGAAAGGAAAAGGAAGATGAAGATATTTATAGTTGGAGGAGGTCAGGTAGGCTACTCTCTTGCTAAGACCCTTGTCAGTGAGGGACACGAGATTACCGTTATTGATTCCGATGAAGGCATTGTAGAAAAAATAAATAGCTCCCTTGACGTTATTTGCTATGTGGGTAACGGCGCATCCTTTTCCGTGCTTCAGTCTGCCGGAATTGAGGAATGCGACCTTCTTATAGCCGTTACTCTTTCCGATGAGGTCAATATGCTGTCCTGTCTTTGCGCCCATAAGCTTGGTGCAAAAAATACAATAGCAAGAGTAAGAAACCCCGAATACTCCTCTCAGCTTTATGAGCTTAAGAGCGACCTTGGGCTTTCTATGTCCATAAATCCCGAAAAGGCGGCTGCTGAGCAGATAGCCAGAATAATCAGACTTCCCGCCGCATCAAGAGTAGAGCTTTTTGCAAGAGGCCGACTTGAGCTTGTTTCCTGTAAAATTCCGAAGGATAACCCCCTTTGTAATATGATGCTTAAGGATTTGACTGCCACCCTTGGTGTCAGCGTTCTTCTTTGCGCTGTTGACAGAGATAATAAGCTGATTATTCCCCGAGGCGATTTTGTGATTTGCGAGGGTGACGAAATTTACCTTACAGGCGCTCCCAAGCAGATTGAAAAATTCTTCAAAAAGGCGAATATGTATATTAACCCCGTAAAGGAGCTTATGATTTACGGAGGCGGCAGAATTACACATCACCTTTGCAGTGAGCTTGTAAGAAAGAATATTTCAATTAAGATAATAGAAAAGGACAGAGCTCTTGCTGAGGAGATTGCAGAGCTTATTCCCTCTGCTGTTGTTCTTCACGGCGACGCATCCGATCACGACTTCCTTTATGAGGAGGGAATAAAGAAAACAGACGCCTTTGTTTCCCTTGGTGGCACTGATGAAAGAAATATTTTAAGCGCCCTTTTTGCCCGTCGCAGCGGAGTTAAAAAGGTAATTGCCAAGACCGACAGCGAAAGCATGACTGCCTTAACACGGGACTTGCAGATTGAAACCTCTGTTTCTCCAAAGGTTGTAACCACAAATATGATTCTTCGCTTTGTTCGCGCTATGGCAGAAAGCGCAGAGAGTGAAAACATTATGACTCTTTCCAAGATTATTGAGGGAAGAGCCGAGGTTGTTGAATTTGTGGCTGAGGGCGATATTAAGGAAATAGAAAATATTCCCCTTAAGGATTTGAAGCTTAAGAAAAATCTTATTATTGCAGGTATTGTAAGAAAAAACGATGTTATAATCCCCGGCGGTAACCATTGCATTATGCAGGGAGACAGCGTTCTTGTGGTAAATGCTAATCATGTGCTTATCTCCCTTACAGATATATTAGAGGCTTGATATGAACAGAAGAATGGTGTTATTTATCCTTGGCAGGATACTTATGGTAGAGGCTGCCCTTATGCTACCCTCTGTGGCGGTGGGTATTATCTACTGGGAAGGGGCAACAACATCCTTTATCGCCCCGATAATCGCCCTTGTGGCGCTTGGTCTTGCTCTTGGAATCAAGAAGCCGAAAAACAGGGAAATTTACGCCCGTGACGGCTTTTTTATAGTGGCATGCGCCTGGGTGCTTATGTCCTTGTTCGGCGCCTTGCCCTTTTACTTAAGCGGCTGCTTTAACAGCTACGTGGACAGCTTTTTTGAGGTTGTATCCGGCTTTACCACCACAGGCTCCTCTATTCTTACGAACGTGGAGGCGTTACCGAATTGCCTTATCTTCTGGCGAAGCTTTACCCACTGGGTGGGAGGCATGGGAGTGCTTGTTTTCGTAATGGCTATACTCCCTCTTTCCGAGGAGCGCTCCCTCTATCTTATGAGGGCAGAATCTCCCGGACCTATTGTAGGTAAGCTGGTGCCTAAGATGAAGGATACGGCAAAGATACTTTACGGTATTTATATTGTGCTCACCCTTGTATGCGTTATATTTTTGCTTTTCGGTGGAATGAGCCTTTTTGATGCTCTCTGCCACGCCTTCGGCACAGCAGGTACGGGTGGCTTTAGCGTTAAAAACACGGGCATCTCCTATTATGACAGCCCATATATTGAAATGGTTCTTGCTGTGTTTATGCTTATTTTCGGTATAAACTTTAACATTTTCTACCTTATTCTGCTTGGACAGGTTAAGGAGGCGTTAAAGAGTGAGGAGCTGAGATGGTATCTTTCCATTGTAGGCATATCCACCCTTGCAATCTCTCTTAACATTATGAAGACCTTTAAGGGCCAGTCCTTCAGATACGCCTTTTTCCAGGTTTCATCCATTATTACAACCACAGGCTTTGCCACAACGGACTTTAACTACTTCCCCGAGCTTTCAAAGTCCATACTTGTGCTTCTTATGATTATAGGCGCATGCGCAGGCTCAACGGGAGGCGGAATAAAGGTAAGCCGACTTATTATCCTTTTAAAGAGCTTTAAAAAGGAGGTAAGGAAGCTGTTTCACCCCCGCTCCGTTACTGTAATCAAGCTGGAGGGCAAGCCTATTGACGTATCCCTTTCCCATAGCACCGTAACCTACTTTATGATGTATATGGTGATTATGATTGTGTCCTGTATTGCAATTTCTGTTGATAACTTTGATTTTACAACTAATGTAACAGCAGTAATTGCTTGCTTTAACAATATAGGCCCCGGCCTTAACGTTGTTGGTCCTATGGGCAATTTCTCAGGCTACTCTGTCTTTTCAAAGCTGATAATTTCCTTTGATATGCTTTTTGGCAGACTTGAGATTTTACCTATGCTTGTGCTATTTAACCCCAAAGCATGGATGAAAAAGAACTGATAAAAGTAAAAAACAGCCACTCCTGTGGCTGTTTTTCTTGTTTTATAAATACTTTAAAGCAAGATATTCTATTTAAATGCTTTGTTTTTTGAGGATGCAATAAGCACTCCTTCTAAGGCTCCTTCTTAGAGGGAGCTGGCACCGAAGGTGACTGAGGGAGTGTTAATAATTGATAAGGTTATTAACAACTCTATCAATAAAATTACATACACCTTCAAATTTTTTATCAATTTGTTGGTTTGTAAATCTTATAATTGTTAAATCGTAGCCTTCCAAGATTTCGGTTCTAAATTCATCATACTTTGCACCGTTAACTGTATAGTGTTGTGAACCATCTATCTCTATTACAAGCTTTGCAGCATGGCAATAAAAATCTGCAATGAAATTATCAATGCATTTCTGTCTCTGGAATCTGTACTTATAAGTAGATAAAAAATCATACCACAAGTGGTTTTCTTGAGGGGTAGCTTTTTTTCGTAGATTCCTTGCAGAAATTATGTTGTTGCCGTTATATTTCAAAGACATCGTTGCACTCCTTCCACCACTAACGTGGTCCCCCTCCCTCCATGAGGGAGGCTTAGAGATACTTTTTAACTATTTCCTCTATCTTGGGTAGGTAGGATTTATCAAGGAGAGTGCCCTTGTATTTTTCGATATAGCGCTTAAGGGCGTCCTTGTTTATGGGTTTAGGCTTCTCTCCCATCTTGCGAAGGAAGTTTTTACTCATAATAAGATTTACCTTATCTCTTGGCAAATCAATACCACAAAGAGGCTTGTCGCTCCAGGAATCTGTCGCCAGAT
This sequence comes from Clostridia bacterium, assembly GCA_017457545.1. Next base: position 3,486 of record JAFTHF010000060.1, on the reverse strand, counting down.
TTGTGCCTACGTACTTGTAAATTCTTTCACAAAGCCATTCCATAGCCTCCATACAGGGAGGAAAATCTCCGTCTGTGCCGAACATAATTCTGTCAGCATACTTGGTAAAGAAATCCTTAAAATAGTCGTATCGCTTATTAAAGCCTATATACATTTCTCCGCCGGGGGTAATATCAACGCCGAAGTTTTTGTATTTTCTAAATGCGTCCTCAAGAATTTCGGGGCGCTCCGAAAGAAAGAAGAAGTGGGCAACGGTGAGAGTCAAATCCGGGTGCTTATCCATAAAATCAAACACCTGTCGGTAGATTTCCTCATGCGCAACATGCTTTCCGTCACCGTAGAACCAGCCCTTCTTTTTATGCTCCTCACAGGTCTTTTCCGGGTCCCAGAATTCTATGGGGTCATTTGCGTGCATAAGAATATGCGTGCCGTCCTTAGCTGCTCTTTCGTAAAAGGGGTCAAGGACGCTGTGATTTAAGGGCAGATTTGTGCAATAATAAACACTGGGCTTGCCCTCCAGCATCTTTATTCCGTCAAAGCCTATTTCCATAAGCTCCTCATACTGGGTAAGGGGGTCCATATCCCCAAGCTTTTCGGGCTCTACAGGATACATAGGGAATGTAAGACTGCCGTATGCGTAGGTATCGGGATACAAAAGCTTGTAAATTGCACACATTACATTGTTTGTAATATCACGGTAGCCCGATGCCATAGCGGCAAAGCAATAGGCTCTAAGACCCATTTTCTCCTTGTATTCCTCAATACCACTTTCAAATGTTTTGCCTGTATTCTTATCCTCCCAGGCGTGAATATGTAAATGGCCGTCGATTACCTCTAAGCCGTCAAAAATATGATTCTTTTCCATAGCGCTCTCCTTTCGGTTTATATATTAAGTATAACAATAATTTTCTTAAATTTCAATGTAATATTGAAATTTAATCTTACCTGTGGTAGAATTGTTTTATTCTTTTAAAAAGGAACTGTTATGACTAACAACAACCAAAGTAAACGTGACAGGGCTAAAAAAGCCTTTAAATGCGCCTTTCCCCGTACTCTGCCTATACTTGCCGGATTTCTCTTTCTTGGCATGTCCTACGGCTTTTATATGAGGGTAAGCGGCTTTAGCTTTTTATACCCTCTTATAATGAGTATAGTTATTTTCGGTGGCTCACTTGAGTTTGTGGCTGTATCTATGCTTATGTCAGCCTTTGCCCCGATTCAGACATTTCTTGTTGCCTTGGTGATACAGGCAAGGCATCTATTCTACGGCATATCCATGCTTGAAAAATATAAGGGCACGGGAATTAAGAAAATATATCTTATTTTCGGTCTGTGCGACGAAAGCTTTTCTATAAACTGCTCTGCCGAAATCCCCGAGGACGTGGATAAGGGGCTGTTCTATTTCTTTGTTACAATCCTTAATCAAAGCTACTGGGTAATAGGCGCAACCCTTGGCGCCCTTGTGGGCAGCTTTATTACCTTTAATACAGAGGGCATTGAGTTTGTAATGACAGCTATGTTTGTTGTTATCTTTCTTGAGGGGTGGCTTAAGGAGAAGAACCACATTTCCTCTCTTATAGGCGTTATTGCCTCTGTTGTCTGCCTTCTTGTCTTTGGCAAGGATTCCTTCCTTATTCCCACAATGGCGTGTATTATCGCCCTTCTCTCCGTCCTTAAAGGACCTATTACAGGGAGGAATGAAAAATGACGCTTACACAACAGATTATAACAATCGGACTTTGCGCCCTTGCCACCGTGCTTACAAGATTTATACCCTTTCTTGTTTTTTCGCCCTCACGAAAAACCCCTGCCTTTATTAAATACATAGGCGATGTGCTGCCTGCCGCAATATTCGGTATGCTTATTGTATATTGCCTTAAGGACGTGTCGCTTATTTCATACAGCTTCGGTATTCCCGAGCTTATAGGCATTGTGACAGTTATTGCTGTCCACCTTTTAAAAAGGAAAATGCTCCTTTCCATCGCTGTGGGAACGGTGGTTTATATGCTTCTTGTGCAATTGGTGTTTTAGCTCAATTGCACAATGAATTGCCTTCGGCACAAATTGCACTGCGATGCGTAGGGCAATTCAATTCACGGAACGAAGCGAGAATTTACCATGCGAAAGCATCAGTTCATAAAAAAAGAGCCTACCTAGGCTCTTTTTTTAGTTATAGAGTGTATGGCTTACAAGCTTATCGTTTTTATATTCAAGGCGCAGGGCAAAAAAGTCGCTTCTTGTTCTTAGCAAATCAAGAAATATAAAATCTCCCTCCCAAAGAGGCAGCTCTCTTAATTTTGACTTTTCCACCCATTCAAGGGTGCCTTCATCGCAGTCGGTAAGCTGACCTGTAAACTCTGTACAGGTGAAAAGATGCATCTGCTCTGTTTCGTATTCGTCGGATACAAAGGTCACAATTCCCCTGTATTTCGGGCTTAAAAGGGTTAATCCGGTCTCCTCTCTTGCTTCACGTAAAACACAGTCAAAAGGGCTTTCCCCGTCCTCAAAATGACCACCAACGCCAAGCCACTTGTTGTCGTTGCCGTCGCCCTTTCTCTTTACACGGTGAATCATCAGATATTTTCCGTCTTTTTCTATATAACAAAGAGTTGTATTCTTCATTTCGTCCTCCAAAAGGTCTTTATACTATTTTATCACAAGCAAAGAGAAATATCAATATGGCAGAAAGCAAGAAGGTCAACATGTTAGATGCAGATTAGCTGCCCTATACACAAGCAATTAACGCCGACAGAAAATCCGTCGGCGTCCTTTTATTCTGTTCGTTAAATTGAAATTTGACAGCTTATTTCAACCTTCCAAGCTTTGCAGTATTCGCAATAACGATTAGAGTTGTTTCTGAATCAAGCGCCTGCTCGGGATTGATATTTACGTTGACCTTCTCACCTTTCTTGATAGCAACAACGTTGATGCCGTATTTTTTACGGAGATTCAACTCAATCAGATTCTTACCGCACCACTCGTCCTTCACATCAATCTCAACCATAGACACGTCCTTTGACAGAGAGATCATATCAATAAATCCGGAGCTTAAGAGATTCTTGGCAAGACGTATACCGGACTCGTTTTCAGGGAAAACCACTTGATCTGCACCCACACGAAGCAATATTTTTTGGTGCATTTCATTGGCACATTTTGCAAGAACGTTCTTAACGCCTGCCTCCTTGCACAGGGTGACTGCCATCACACTGGCTTCAAGGTTACTCGCCATACATACAATGACCGTATCAATACTTCCAATCCCAAGGCGTGAGATGACCTCCGCATCGGTCACGTCAGCACACTTGCACACGGGCAGATATGCTGCTGCATCGTTAACGATTCTTTCCTCTGTATCGACTGCAATGACCTCCATACCGTTCTCTACAAGTTCTCTTGCCACGGCTGTGCCGTATCTTCCAAGTCCGAAGACTGCGTATGTTTTTTTTGCTTTCATTGATGTTCTCCTTTATCCTATACTGATATCTT
>JAFTHF010000059.1 GCA_017457545.1 Clostridia bacterium | reverse complement strand
TCTTCAATATCAATGAAGCGGAAATTTAATCTTTCAGCAAGTGCCTTTGCTAATGTGCTTTTTCCGGATCCATTCAATCCACAGACTAATATGGTATTACCCATGCTTATCCCCCTGTAAATTCAAGCTTATTTAACAAATGTATTATACTATAAATTCCAACAAAAGTAAATAGGACAGCAGAGAAAAGCAAAAAAAGAACTCCCAATTGCTTGAGAGTTCTTTCTATTAAGTTATATTTGTGATTTAAAAACTGTTTTTGAATATCTTTTTAACTTAACAAAAAATACAATGCTGAAAGCGAAGAAAATTGCACTTATACTGAAAAAAATATAACTTGAAATTATTCCTGCATTGTAATTTGAATACTCACGGTCTTCAGCATCGGACATATTTAAATAGATTGTATTATTAATCTCAATTTGAGAAATGTTAAGTCTATTATATTCATCAATATATCCTATATGTAAAATTAGTGAATCGTCTTGGTTAATAACTTTAAAGAGGTTTTCTTTTATTTCATCATAAACAATATTATTCACATAGTACTGATTACTATCATTTTTTAACTTGATTTTCAGAGTTTCGTCATCATTTGTATAGGATTCTACATATCCAATAACCTTATAGTTTTCGTAGCTTTTAAAGTCGGATAAAGAATTAGCCAAAAGTCCTATAGACAGAAACAAAAAAGCAAATATCGATAATGCCCAAAAGCTTGATATAAGAGATGATTTCCTTCTATATGCCATAAATCTGGCGTTATCTTTCATTTCTTTTGTTGGGTAAGGCGTTGGCAACTCTATGCATCCCTTATTTAGCAAAAAAGAATATAATTTATCTATACCAATATGGTAATGATCAACTGCAAAAAGCTGGATACCGTCAGAATCAAAGCATTGGATTCCCATTATACAGTTTACGTAAGTAATATCGGTGTATTTAATAAATCGTGTCTTTTTAAATAATGATTTGATTACTATACCGTTGTCCTTGATAACTAGGTAATTATACTTGCAGGTGAAGAAGCCTAATGTACCCAAAAAGAAGAATGCCAATAAAATTATTTCAGCTATCCAAACCGTTTGAGTTTCGTTAGGTTCGCCTGACGTTATTAGATAGATTACCACACCAATCATTCCTAGTGAGCATATAATCATCCATAACATAAAGAAAAGTAATATTCCTTTACTGGATTTAACAGTAAATTCAGATTTTAAAGATAACTTGATTTCTTCTTTTTTCTTGATATATTCGTATATTAAACTGCCTATTACAACAAAGAATAAACATATAATACTTGAAATTATTTCCCCCATAACTTTCCTCCTTTTGTTAATTACAAGGAAATATCACACTATGCATTATACCATAAATTCCAATAAAAGTAAATAGGACAGCAGAGAAGAGTTATGAGTTTGCTTTGCAAACGTTATGATACGCTATCGCGTAGTTATGATTTTGCTTAGGCAAAAGTTATGATATGATTGCCTATATAATTTCAAACGAGGCAGAGCCTCTCATAGTTATGCGAAGCATATCATAACTTAGTGTAGCCAATCATAGTTTGCCGCAAGGCAATCATAGTTTTTCTCAAAGAGATAATAAAAAAATGCCCTGCATAAGCAGAGCATTTTTTGAAGTCGACCCGAGTCGAAATTATCTCTTTGAGAACTGTGGTGCACGACGAGCAGCCTTGAGACCGTACTTCTTTCTTTCCTTCATTCTGGGGTCACGAGTAAGAAGTCCAGCAGCCTTAAGAGCACCACGGTATGTTTCATCAGCGAGGAGCAAAGCTCTTGCGATGCCGTGACGGATAGCGCCAGCCTGACCGGAGATACCACCACCGTTTACGTTAGCAACGATATCGAACTTGCCGATGTTGTTTGTAACGTCGAGGGGCTGATTGATGATGAGCTTGAGTGTTTCGAGACCAAAGTAGTCGTCGATATCTCTGCCGTTGATTGTAATAACACCAGTACCGGGATAGAGACGAACACGAGCTACTGATGATTTTCTTCTACCTGTTCCGTAGAAATAGGGTTTAGCACTTGTATACATTTTCTTCTATATCCTTTCCTGATTATTTTACTTCGTAGTTAACGGGCTTCTGAGCCTGCTGAGCATGCTCTGCACCTGCATATACCTTAAGTCTTGTGATAGCCTTATCGCCGAGCTTGTTGTGGGGAAGCATACCCTTAACTGCGAGCTGCATAGCGAGCTCAGGCTTTGTAGCCATAAGAGTCTTGTACTGAACTTCCTTAAGACCACCGATGTAACCGGAGTGACGACGGTAGTACTTCTGCTCAAGCTTCTTACCTGTAAGAACAGCCTTAGATGCGTTTACGATGATTACGAACTCACCACAGTCAGCGTGGGGTGTGAACTCAGGACGGTGCTTACCTCTCAAAATGTTAGCAGCAGCAACAGCTGTCTTACCAAGAGGTCTGTTTGCAGCGTCAATAACATACCACTTACGCTCAATGGTGTTGTTTGCCATAAATGTTGACATTGTGATTTCCTCCATATAAGTTAATATAACATGCGGGCTTAACCGCTTTTTTAATGCTCAATCATTATATCACGCACCCCAAGGTCTGTCAAGTGCTTTTTTAAAAATTTTTTTGCCATTTTAATAATTTTGGGTGCGTTCTCATTTAATCTCATTTAATCTCTTTTTTTCTCTCGTTTTCTCAATAAAAATTTTTGAAAAAAATTCATAAAAATAGAGGAGAGACGGGGTTTCATCTCTCCTTAATCTTCATTTATTATATAGGCTCAGAAACGGCTTTTGTTAAGCTCACGTGTAAGCTTTTCCTGCTTGATTGCTTTGGCTCCGTTTTCTGTAAGCAGAATATCACAGTGCTTGTCAAATCTACCCTTGGGAAGCTCTTTTACGATAAGCTCACTGTAGGTAATACCGATAGTACAGCCGTTAAACATATTCATAAACTTATCATAATAGCCTTTACCGTATCCGAGACGGTAGCCGTAAACATCAAATGTAAGCCCGGGAACATAGCAAATTGCTACTCTATTGTCTGTCAAGGGGTCATAAACAGGGGCATCCTCTCTTGGCTCATTAATCCTGTATGCGCCGACCTCAAGCTCATCAAGTGATGAAACAAAGTGGAACTTCATAGTTTTGTCCTCTTTATTACATCTGGGAAATGCAACTGCCTTACCCTTTTCCCAAGCTGCCATAGCCAAGGGAATAACATCTATTTCTGATTTTATGGGAGAATAGAGAAGTATAACCTCAGCATGACGGAAGCTTATAAGATTCATTGCAGTAGCGCAGAT
>JAFTHF010000058.1 GCA_017457545.1 Clostridia bacterium | reverse complement strand
CTCTTGCCTCGTGTGAGTGCTCCTCAATATGAATAGAGGTGTACACGTCATTACGAACAAGCTTTTCATTAAGAAGAACAGCGTCCTCGTAGTTATAACCCTCCCAGGTCATAAATCCGATAAGTGCGTTCTTACCAAGGGAGATTTCACCGTTAGATGTAGCAGGACCGTCGGCAATAACCTGACCCTTAACTACTCTTTCGCCTACCTTAACAATAGGCTTCTGGTTTACGCAAGTGCTCTGGTTGGAGCGCTTGAACTTAATAAGCTCATATCTGTCCTTAAGACCGTCATCATTCTTGATAACGATGTGTGCAGAATCAACTCTTTCAACTACGCCTGCATTCTTTGCAAGAACTACTACGCCGGAGTCAACTGCTGCCTTATATTCCATACCTGTACCTACGATAGGTGAATCTGTTGTGAGAAGAGGAACTGCCTGCTTCTGCATGTTAGATCCCATGAGGGCACGGGCGTTGTCGTCGTTTTCGATAAAGGTGATCATTGCTGTTGCTACGGATACAACCATCTTAGGTGATACGTCCATATAGTCAGCACGTGAGGGCTCAGCCTCAAGGATCTCTGCCTTGTCACGAACGATAATCTTTGACTTTACGAATCTGCCTTCGGAATCAAGCTCCTCGTAAGCCTGAGCGATAACGTGGTTATCCTCTTCGTCAGCAGTCATATAAACTACCTCATCGGTAACTCTGCCGTCAACTATCTTACGGTAAGGCGCTTCAATAAAGCCATAGTCGCTGATCTTTGCATATGTTGAAAGGTATGAGATAAGACCGATGTTAGGTCCTTCAGGTGTTTCAACAGGACACATTCTGCCGTAGTGAGTATAGTGTACGTCACGAACCTCAAAGGCTGCACGGTCTCTTGAAAGACCACCGGGGCCAAGGGCGGAAATACGGCGCTTGTGTGTAAGCTCTGCCAAGGGGTTGTTCTGGTCCATAAACTGTGAAAGAGGTGAGGAACCGAAGAACTCTCTTATAGCAGTAACAATAGGTCTTATGTTGATAAGTGTCTTGGGCGCAAGCTCCTCAGCGTCGGGAGTTGCGTTCATTCTTTCTCTTACGATCTTATCCATACGGGACATACCGATACGGAACTGATTCTGGAGAAGCTCACCTACGCAGCGGAGACGACGGCTGCCAAGGTGGTCGATATCGTCCTTGTTACCAATGCCGTGTGCAAGGCCAACAAGGTAACCGATGGAGGCAAGAATATCCTCTCTTGTAATGTGCTTGGGGCAAAGCTCGGAAATTTCACGTCTTACTCTTTCCTTAATTGCGTCAACATCGCCTGCGCACTCCTCAACAATAGCCATAAGCATATTGTAGTTGATCTTTTCGCTAACGCCACAGTCCTTAAGGTCATATCCAAGAGCATACTCGGGATATACAGTACCGTTACCGAAAATCTTGATTTCAACCTTACGGTTAGTTTCCTTTTCAACAACGTAAGCGTAAACCTCGTTTACACAGTTGCGCTCAATAACCTCAGCATCAGCCTTGGAAAGAACCATACCTGCATCGAAAAGAACCTCGCCTGTTGTAGCGCTTACAACGGGACGTGAAAGTGTAAGTCCAACAATTCTGTTGGTGATGGAAAGCTTTCTGTCAAACTTGTAACGGCCAACGGGGTAAAGGTCATATCTCTTGCCGTCAAAGAAGAAGTTGTGAACAAGAAGCTCAGCGCTTTCTACAATAGCAGGCTCACCGGGACGGTGTCTCTTATAGATTTCCTTAAGAGCCTCTTCTCTGATGGTAGTGCCGTTTTCAAACGCAAGCTTTTCACAGTCGTCCTTTTCAAGGGTAGGAGTCATAAAGAGCTCGCCAAACATATCCTTAATGTCTTCCTCGCTTTCAACACCGAGGGCACGGATAAGGACTGTAATAGGCATTTTTCTGTTTTTGTCTATGTGAACATAGAATACGTTAGATGCATCTGTCTCATACTCAAGCCAAGCGCCGCGGTAAGGAATTACCTGGGCGGTATAGTTGTGCATACCTGTCTTGTCAATAGTAAAGTCATAGTACATACCGGGGGAACGTACTATCTGTGATACAACAACTCTTTCAGCACCGTTGATAACAAAGGTACCGTTGTCTGTCATAAGGGGGAAATCACCCATAAACACTTCATGCTCTTTAACCTCTCCGGTTCTCTTATCGGAAAGACGAACATTAACCTTAAGAGGCGCAGCATAGTTCACATCACGGATCTTGCACTCCTCTACGGGATATTTCGGGTTGTTAACATCGAGATTGAAGGACACAAAATCGATGAAAAGATTGCCCGAGTGGTCTGTAATAGGTGAAACATCGCGAAGGACCTCCATAAGTCCTTCCTTCAAGAACCAATCAAAGGATTTCTTCTGCACATCGATAAGATTGGGCATTTCAATCAATTCATTGATTTTTGCGAAGCTCATACGTTTGTTTTTGCCAAGTATTTGCTCTTTGACCATAAACTTAATCACTCCATATTCCTATATATTAATATAAAATAAAACATTGCGCGGAGCACTATTTTAACACGTGCGCGTTTATTTGTCAATAGTTATTAAAAAATAATTTTTAAAATATTTTATAATTTACAAAATAAATGTAAAAAATTTACAAATTCGAAATATGTTAATTTTTTGTAAATTAAGAATTTGAGCCTTAAATCAACAAAATTTATGCGATTTTTTGGTAATTTCAACATCAAAAATCCCACTTCTCCACCCGATTTTTGAATTTTTTCTTCCTTAATTATTAATATATATAAGTGTAAATTTTTTTAAAATTCTTCGATTTTTTTGAAAAAAGCTATTGACAAGTATAACATCTTATGGTAATATATATAACTGTACGAAGAAGCTATATCTGGAGCACCCTCTCAGGCAACGGATAGTGCATCTGTCGGATATGATTATTTTTGAAGGAGGATTTATCATGCCTAATATCAAATCTGCTAAGAAGAGAGTTAAGGTTATCGCTACCAAGACCCTTCGTAACAAGATGCTCAAGTCTCAGCTCAATACAGTTATCAAGAAGTTTAAGGCTGCTGTAGAAAGCGGTGACAAGGCTGCTGCTCAAGTTGCTTACGTAGCTGCTGTAAAGAAGGTTGACCAGGCTGTTGGCCAGGGTCTTCTTCACAAGAATAACGCTGCTCACAAGAAGAGCCAGTTCACTCTTATGTATAACAAGATGGCGTAAGCCTGTAATTATAACGAGTCTTTAACCCGAGACTCGTTTTTTTACATTATAAAATAAAAGCACTTTTTTAAGTGCTTTTTTCTTTTATCAGTTCTTTTTATGAAATAAAAAACCTCAACCAAGCGGTTGAGGTTTTTTTATTAGTCGTCAATATAAGGCATAAGAGCCATGAAACGTGCGCGCTTGATAGCCTTTGTAAGCTCGTTCTGGTGGTGAGCGCATGTGCCTGTGATTCTTCTGGGAAGAATCTTAGCACGCTCTGTAACGTACTTTCTCAAACGTGCAGTATCTTTATAATCGATATGACCGATCTTATCAGCGCAGAATGCACAAACCTTTTTCTTTCTTCTCATCATAGGACGAGCAGGACGCTGTGCAGCCTGTTCTCTTTCAACAACGTTGTTGTTATCCATTTTAAAAGCCTCCTATTATATTTAAGATAAAGGTTTTGCCAGATTAGAATGGCAAATCGTCATCTCCCGCGATTTCTTCAAACTTGGGAGCCTGTTGTGTCTGGAATGATGCTGCCTCAGCTGCGAATGCAGGAGCTGCATTATCCGATTTAGAATCTACGAAGTATGCCTCATCAACAATTACTTCTGT
>JAFTHF010000057.1 GCA_017457545.1 Clostridia bacterium | reverse complement strand
CGACATTGATACCCTTAACAGGAGCAGGAACTGCTGCACCGGCAGGTGTGAAGTAAGAAACTGCAACAACCTCTGTACCCTCAAATACGAAGTCATCGATTGATGTCTCATAGTCAACCTTTCTCAAGTACCACTGTGAAGCGCCTGCAGCACCGTCCCAGTAAACGATGTTACCGCTCTGGCCGGCACCGGCATTGTGGCCGTTTGCGTGGATGCTGAATCCTGCGCCCTTACCTGCAAGACGGAATGTAAATGCAGAACCTGTAGCATTGAGCACGAGGTAATCAGAGTATGCATCAGAGAGCAACTCAACCGGTGTTGACTGTGCATCAACTTCACCGATGTAGTATGGAACCTCAGGCTCATATGTAGCAATGGCACGGATGTTGTAAACCAAATCGCCCTGACCCTCTTCTACAGTTTCACCGGCCTCAAGGTCTGCACCATTTTCAGACTTAGTGAAGTGGAAGTAGAAGTCAATGTTGTCCTGCTCGATAGTCTTCCAACCGAATGCAGCGGTACCATCCTCTGCTACAGTAGCATAGAGTGCCTTCTCAACATTCTGCTTAGCCTTGAAGTCTGCGTTCGCAGAAACTATCTGGTATACACCCTCAACCATCGGGTTCTTCTCGAGGCTGTTAACAACAGCGATCTCCTTTGCAAGAGCCGCAGCGGCAGCAGCAGCCTTGTCATAAGCAGAATCTGCAACAACCTTCTGACCCTCGGCAAGAACAGCCTCAAGGGCACCAAGGTTAGATACACAACCCGGGTCAGTACCTACAACAAGACCAAGTTTGTCAAATGCTGCGGTCAAGTTAGTCAACCAGTAGAAGTCCGGGTTAACCATTGATACCTTGTAGATTTCCCACTCTGTCTCACCGTTCTCCTTTGCGAAGCACTGAGCATCACCCCAGTTGTCAGCGAGTTCTGCGCTTGTTACAACAGGCTGAGGATCAACTACAGGACGTGTTGCAAGACGGTTAGCCCAGTCCATGAACATTACATAAGGAGTCTCGTAAACCTTCTCAACTGCATCGTACTTGCCATCCTCGTCAGTATCAATGCTGTCACCGTCAGTTGTAAGACCGTCAATCTTCTCGTACATTACGAATGCACCCTCAATGTTTGTTGAAGCAACAATATTAAGGTTAGCAGCCTTCTCTGCCTCATATGTTGTCTTGTCATCAACATAGCCGGTCTCAGTTGTAGAAGGCCAGTACTTAGCCAAGCCAAGGTTGAGAGCCTTGAATGTACCGTCGCCGTTAGGAACGAAACGGTAAACACCAGGAGCACGTACAGCAGCATCAGCAGCGTGGAAGCGGTTGGTACCATGATAGAACATTGCTGTACCCTCCGGCTCAACAAGCTTAATTGATGTCACAGCCTCTTCGCCCTCACCTTCAGTTACCTCTTTATAAACTGCATTTGTGTTGAGCAAGCCCTTGATAACATAGAGACCGTCAGCTGTAATCTGGTCGGCAGAAGTAACCTTCTCTGTTACGCATACACTGTATGGGTTCTCAGCAAAGAGAAGCGGGTCATAACCCTCACCTACAGCTGTAATGGCAACCTTCTTGGGGAAGTAGTCTTTTATCATTATTGTTAAACTCTAGTTCGAACTATTCTAGAAGCTATTATTAGTTTTTTCCCTGTTGAATCTGAAGGTGCTATTGGTTCAATATGTTGTTCAAGTGAATTACGAAAGCGTTTTGCAAAAGAAGTATGATTCTTTGGAAATCTTATTATAATAGAGTCGTAAATATGTATGCCCAAATTGCGGACCTATTGTGAACTTAATTGCTCCATTAACAAAAGAACAAATTCAAAGTTATTACACATCTCCTATAACTCCTGAAGAAAAGAAAGAAGAAAAGAAAGAAGAAGAAAAAGAAGAGGAAGTGAAAGTTGAAGAGGTTACAGAAGAAGAAGTGAAAGAGGAAATCAATACTGAAGTAGTTGAGACCGCTGCTGAACCACCTGCTGAAGAGAAATTCGATATGAAAGAGATCTTGAATGCTTATCGTTACAGTAAGCCAGATGATTGTGTCTTTGTGAATGATTCTATTCCTACTGTTGAGAAAGCAATGAAAGAAAACTTGCCTTCTCATGTTCCTTCCATTTTCCCTAAGAAAGTAACTGAAAGTCTTGCTAAGACAAGTAGTGAGTATTATGAAGCGATTCGTAAGAGACATACGACAGGTGAAGAGAAAGATGCTTTACCTCCTTTTGTTCCTATATACATTCCTGTTGTAGTACCTGTATATCAGCAAGCTGAGAAGAAACCAGAACCAGAGAGT
>JAFTHF010000056.1 GCA_017457545.1 Clostridia bacterium | reverse complement strand
TTATCTTCATTTTTACCGTAATTTCTTCAGAATAGTTACCATAACAGTCTTTCACTCTGTATGTAAAATAGTCGTATCCCGATGCACTTTCGTATGGGGTATATTTATAATCTCCTGTTGCTACATTTAATATTTCAACTAACCCCTTTTCGGGCACCTCAGTTATTTCAAATCTAAGCTCATCACCGTCAGGGTCAAAACCGTTTAATGTACCAAATGTAGCAATATCTGTCTGAGTCCAAGTAGAAATCTCAACACCGTTTGTGCATACGGGTGAAAAGTTTACATTCTTTATAACCTTAAGCGAGCAGCATATTTCATAGCCATTCTTATCAGGGGAAAACGTAAAGGAATAATTACCCTCATCAGTTGATTTCGGTATAAATTTAAGAGATGAAAAATCCTCTCTGTAAATCACTTGATTTTCCACTACATAAAGATTGCCAAGCATCAGTCTGCCATGATTTTCATCTGGCAGAGAGGTGACAGTTATGGATCTGACATTAGAGCCGAGATTGTTGTCAAAATCGTTTACATCAAAGGAAATTTCACCGTCATACACTATACCTGCCTTTATCATTTCATTATCATTGGCAATTACGTCAAGAGCCAAGGATAGCTTTTCCTCAGCAAAAACACACATTGTGAGCATTATTACACACAATGGAATAAATAAAAGTATCTTTTTCATAGCCTTCTCCTATATATATTTCTGTTACAGTATATTTGGGGCAGAGCAAAAAAATAACATATCTTACATATTTTGTTCCTTGCACACTTTACACCCATTAAGCTATAATATTATTAACGGAGGAGTGAGTAACCAAATTACAGCTATGGAAATTATAAAAATCAATAAAAACGCAATTAAGCTTATTCTTGCGCCTGAAGAAAGTGAAAAGTATGAATTTATTACAGATTCAAATGCTACAGATGAAGTAATGCTTTCCTCTCTTAATTTGCTATTACAATCCGTAAGGGAGAAATCATGCATCGATCTTCTTGGTAAGAGATTGCTTGTTCAGGTGTATTACGATAAAATAGGAGAGTGTGAAATATATATTGCTTCCACGGAGGGAGATGAAATGTATAAGGATAGAACAGCGCCTATCGGCACAAGAAAAGCCATAGGATATAAAAGCATTTACAGGTTTGACTCTCTTGATGATATACTTATTGCTTGCTCCAGACTAAACGGTGTTGCAGATGAGAATAATTCGCAAATATATTACGATGAGCAAAGGGAGAAATACTATCTTGCATGCCAGAATATTTCAGCAAGAGAGCTAAGATATTCATTTTTAAGTGAGTACTCAAAGCAGTTAAAGCCCCAAGTATATTTTTACATAAGGGAGCATCTGAAATGCTTATGCGACAGTAATGCTATAAATATTTTTTCAAATCTTGTATAAAAAGGGCGACTGTTTCGCCCTTTTTTCTTTACAAAAGGAAAATTGTGTGATAAAATAGTTGATATTATGCAATAAAAGAACAGGAGATATATGATGGAAGTTTTAAGACTTGAAAACGTGTCTAAGTATTACACATCCAAATCAGGTGTTGTAATGGGACTTTCAAGTATAAGCCTTTCCTTTAAAATAGGTGAGTTTGTTGCCATAACCGGTGAAAGTGGAAGCGGTAAGTCTACAATGGCGCATATTCTCGGTGGAATTATCCCCTATGAGTCGGGAGAAATGTACATATATGGTACCCCCACATCTCACTATGGCTCATCAGATTGGGAAAAATACAGACGAGATCTTGTCAGCTTCATTTCACAAAGCTATGGTATTCTTGTTGGTAATACTGTGCTTGAGAACGTTGAAAGCGCTCTTAGATTTGGTGGCATGGAGAAGGAAGAAACAAGAGAAAAGGCTCTTGAAATTCTTAAAGAGGTTGATTTGCTGGAGCTTAAAAACCGTAAGGCGGGTAAGCTTTCCAGCGGTCAGAAGCAGCGCTTGTCAATTGCACGTGCACTTGCCAAGCCTTCAAAAATACTTATTGCAGATGAGCCTACAGGCAATCTCGATAAGGAAAACAGTGATAAGGTAATCAAGCTTTTACACAAGGCGTCAAAGGACAGGCTGGTTATTCTTATTACTCACGAGTTTTCCGAGGCTGAGGACTATGCTACAAGAAGAATAATTCTTTCCGATGCGGTTGTAGTTACCGATGCATCATTAAGACCATCTATTGAGTTTAAGCAAGAGAAGAAAGAAGAAAAGAAAAAAGAGAAGAAAAAGGTACTTGCGCCTTATGTTACATATTTGACAGTAAAGTCACGTCCTATTTTTTCTTCAATAATCTGCTTCTTGTTAGCTTTGACAATGGTAATAACCTTTGTCTTTCTTGGCACATTTACAGTAGCCCTTGATGATACCACTACAAAAATTTATAATGATAAAGCATTTGCAAACGGAGATCCGAAAAGAATAGTTATTCTTCATC
>JAFTHF010000055.1 GCA_017457545.1 Clostridia bacterium | reverse complement strand
TATTATGTGGATTCCTATAAAAACTGGGAAAAGATATTAAAATAAACTAAAATCCCCGACACGTGTCGGGGATTTTTTTATTTCATAAGCCTGAACACCTGCTCAGCAGTTTTTTCAAGGTTTACCCTTGCGTAATCCTTGTCCATAGCCTTTTCAAGAGTACATATTTCACGAAGAATAGGGAAGAATGCCTTTATACCGTGATTATTGCATTCCCCTGCGTCCTTAGTTACACAGCCTGCAAATGCAATAGTCGGCACACCGTATTTTTCTGCAATTTCAGCCACTCCTACGGGCGCTTTTCCCATGGCAGTCTGAAAATCAAGACGGCCCTCACCTGTTACAACCAAATCGGCGCACTTGATTTTATCTTCAAGACCTGTTTTTTCAATAATAAGCTTGATTCCCTTTTCAAGAGAGGCATTAAGATAGGAGATAAAAGCAAAGCCAAGACCACCTGCAGCCCCTGCGCCCTCTGCATTTTTAGTAGAGATTTTAAGTGCTTTTTCTGTAATATTGGCATAATTTTCAAGGTACGTATCCATTTTTTTAATCATTTCGTCGTCTGCGCCCTTCTGACGGGAGTAAACATGGGAACAGCCGTTTTCCCCACACAAGGGATTTGTTACATCACAGGCAACATGGAATTTACATTCCTTAAGCTCAGGCATAGCGCCCGATACATCAACCAGGTTAATAAGGCTGACACCTTGCGCTCCATATGGCACCTCTTTGCCCTCCTTATCCTTAAAGGAAAAGCCCAGCGCCTGAAGCATACCGATACCACCGTCATTTGTAGCGCTTCCACCTATTCCGATTATAAACTCACGGCAGCCGAGGGAGATGGCATCACGTATCATTTCACCCACTCCGTAGGTGGTGGTAAGCATAGGATTTCTTTTGCTTTCGGGTATCATAGTAATTCCCGCAGCCTTCGCCATTTCCATTACGGCAATACCGTCCTCGGTTATTCCGTAATAGGCCTCAGCCCTATCGCCGAGAGGACCGCATACTATAAGCTTGCGTACTCTTGCATTAAGCCCCTCAATTATGGCATCAACCGTGCCCTCGCCACCGTCGGCAAGAGGACACACCAAAACGGTAGCATCAGGGAAAGCAACAAGCGCCCCCTTTTTTACAGCCTCACCCGCTTCAATAGAGGAAAGAGAGCCCTTGAATGAATCTATAGCAATAACAATATTCATAATTCACCTCATAAAGTAACCTTATACATCTATTCTATCACATAGTGAAATTTCTTGCAATAAGGAAATTTGTGTTGATTTTATTTCTTTAATATGGTATATTTAATGTAGTAACATTAAGGAGGGAAAATATGTTTATTAATCCCGATACAAGCATAATCAAGGATAAAAAGCTGTATATCTTTGATATGGACGGCACAATCTATTTAGGGGGCAAGCCCTTTGATTTTGCCATTCGATTTATTAAGAATTTAAGAAGGAACGGGAAAAAGGTTCTTTTCTTTACAAATAACGCATCTCACACAACGCCCTTTTATCTTGAAAAGCTTACTCGCTTAGGCTTTGAGCCTACTATTGACGAAATTATGACATCGGGAGATGTTACCTACGAGTTTCTTAACAGATACAGAAAGGGTAAAAGCGTGTATCTTGTTGCCACTCCCGAGCTTGAGGATGAATACAAGGCAAAGGGAATACATATACTTACAGGGGATGAGGAAAAGGCTGATATAGTTATTACAAGCTTTGATACTACGCTTACATACAAAAAGCTTGATAATGCCTGCCGACTTGTGCGTGGCGGTGCTGAGTATCTTTCCACCCACCCCGACTATAACTGCCCTACGGAAACAGGCTTTATCCCCGATAGCGGAGCGATTGCAGCCTTTGTTACCGCATCAACAGGCAAGACCCCTACATATTTCGGTAAGCCTTATAAGGAAACTATTGAAATGATAGGCGAGGCAACAGGCTATAAGAATGATGAAATGTGCATCTTCGGTGACAGACTTTATACGGATATTGCCCTTGGCAAGAAATTCGGTGTCTGCTCCATTCTTGTTCTTTCGGGAGAAACCAAAATCGAGGATGTTGATAATGCAGATAACAAGGATAAGCCGGATTATGTATTTGACTGCCTTGATAATGTAAATGATATAATGTTTAAAGGAGAATAACAATGAAGGTTATAATTACAGAAAATTATGAGGAAATGAGTAAGGTAGCTGCCGACCTTATAATTAATATCGTTAAAAACAACCCCTATGCAGTTTTAGGTCTTGCCACAGGCTCCAGCCCTATCGGCACCTACGACAATATGGTTAAGGACCATTTGGAAAACGGTACATCCTATAAAAATGTAAGGACAGTAAATCTTGACGAATATGTAAGCCTTTCTGCTGACCACGACCAGAGCTACGCATATTTTATGCGTAAGAATCTTTTTGACAGAGTAGATATTGACCTTGCTAATACCAATCTTCCCAGTGGTGTCGCTCCCGATGCTCAGGCAGAGTGCGACAGATATAATGCTCTTCTTGATACAATGAAGCAGGATATTCAGCTTCTTGGCCTTGGCTCCAACGGACATATCGGCTTTAATGAGCCCGGTACACCCTTTGGCTCTGTGACACATCTTGTTGATCTTACAGAAAACACTATTAAGGATAACTCCCGTCTTTTCGATAATATTAACGATGTTCCCAGACAGGCGCTTTCCATGGGCATTAAAAACATTATGCAGGCAGACTCCATTCTTATGGTAGTGTCCGGCGCTAACAAGGCAGACGCAGTTTACGGTATGGTAAAGGGCGACGTAACCCCCGACCTTCCTGCCAGCGTTCTTCAGCTCCATCCCAACGTAACTATCGTTTGCGATAAGGCAGCAGCATCAAAGCTTTAATTTAACCACATAAAAACGCAAGGCAAACTGCCTTGCGTTTTTTACTCTTTTCTGCAATATCTTACATAACTAGTGAATTTTATGTTGATGCCAAGAGAACGAGCCAAGTCGGCAATGGTACTGTCATCATCATTTGTATACCAACAGCCGCTAATTACACTGTCGATTTTTTTAAATCCGGCAAGTATAGTATCCTCATATAAATCTTCAAATACATCAGGGCGTTTTTGCATTAATATTTCTTGAGCAGACTTAGGTATATCAGCAAATGTTTCTTTATTAACATATCCTGTGGCGGTTACAAGTAATCCGCCAGGTTTTAAAACGCGATATGCTTCCTTAAGGGCTTTAGTCCTGTCTCCGCTATGAGTATTTTCTATACCGCCACCATCTGAAATAATATCTATAGAATTATCTTTGAATGGCATATTACAAAAATTAAAAACAGAATAATATATGTTGGGTGAATCAAGAGTCTTATCTAAAAAACCTTTCCATTCCCTTACAACAGTTGGAGAAATATCGTTTATTATAATTGTGGAATTTGGGTCACTTTTTAAAATATAAGGCATAAAGCCACCGCCGGGACCAGCACCTATTTCGAGGATTATTCCGCCCTCATCAGCAATTATTTTACCTACACTGTCCATAAAATCATTTGGATTCAGCGCGGATTTCCAATTTCTCGATACCCATTTTTGATTTACTATATCATTAGCCCAAGGTAAATAATGAGCTCTTTCTTGCTCGGGAACAAAATATGTTATTCCGTCATCGTTGATTGCTTTACCGGTAAGCTCCATTAATGTGTCGGCATCCTCTAAAAGGTTATTTATAGATATTTTAAAAATATGGGACAGTTCAAGTAATATTTCAATATCAGGCAGAGCCGCGCCGCATTCCCATTTAGATACAGCTTGAGGTGTTACAAATAGCCTTTCCGACAGTTCTGTTTGTGTTATTCCTAATTTTCTTCTCAGCGAAGCTAACCTTTTTCCAAAATGAATTTTGTTTATCATAAGAATTGCTCCTTTCTTTGCTGATTTTATTATAACATATGCAAATCAAAAAGGGAAGCGACGCGATTTTTACCCGATGTGGTTTATTACAACTGAGAGTTGTATTGATGATGTCCTATCATAGGACAACAGGTAAGGCTCCCTCTTTAAGGGGGCTCTCACGTGGTGAGTGGGGGAGTTCTATTCGTAAAAGTGAAAAATTAAAATATAGCAACAATATATTTTTTAAACCATAAGTTAATATTATGTTTCCTAACAATGCCTTTAATCGTATGCTTTATGTGATATAATGTATTCAGAAGCAGACGTCGGCTTACTGTTAATTTAACGGAGGTATGATTATGAAAATCACTATTGGCGCAAATATTAAGCGCTTGCGCATAGGAAAGGGAATTACACAGGAGCAGCTTTCCGAGGCTATGAATGTGACCTGTGCAGCTGTTAGCAAATGGGAGAGAGGGGAAACCTATCCGGATATTACCCTTCTTCAGCCTCTTGCCTATTATTTTGGTGTAACACTTGACGAGCTTATGGGCTATGACAAGGAGAAAATGCAGACCGAGATAGAAGAGGTTAAGGAGCTTTACAGAAAGCATTGGAATGATAGCAAGGGACGTGAAATCATTATTAAGGCATATCACGATTACCCTAATGATTATTGGATTATGCACTACTATATGTGGAATGTGGGCGGCGACTTGGCAGATAATGACCCAAAGGTTCTTTTGGAGCACAAGGAGGAATTTCTTGCAATCTGCGATAGGATTCTTGAAGGTTGTACAGAGGAAGGACTTCGCCTTAATGCGTGGAATATGCGTGCTAAGATTCTTCATGCAGAGGGAAAGACCGATGAGGCGCTTAAAATCTACAAGGAAAAATTTGCAGATTGGTATACTACAAGTGAGCAAAAGACAGAACAGCTTTTTGCTAAGGATACGGACGAATACTATTTCTATGTTCAGAAGAATATGTATGAGCTTGTGGATTTTGCGGCAGATAAGCTTGGCAGAACATTGTTCTTTAATCCTGAACTTAATATGGAAGATAAGACAGAACGTGCTATTTGTTACTGTAATCTTATGATAAATGCATTCGAAAAAACCGAGGAAGGATTTTTCTTGATGTTGGCAGAATCTTTTATTGGCAGAATGGCTAACGATCTTTTTTATCGAGGCGGAACAGATAAGCAGGTTGTCAAGGTTACTGATAAGAGCTTGTATGTTACAAAGCTTCTTGAGGAGCAGAGAGGAAAGAATGAAAGCTTAAATCGCGCCTTTGACCGTTATGGCGAAGAAATGAGAAAGAACCTTTTTGCTTGGAGAATAAGACATCTTTCGAATGGAACAGGTGGCAGACGCGCTGAGCTTATGAAAAACCCCGAGTATGTTGCAATGCTTGAAAAGTACAGATAATAAAATAAAAGGAGAGATTTTTTCTCTCCTTTTTTGTTTTTACTTCTTTTATAAAAGAACTTCTTTTTAATAATAAAAGAAGTAAATGTTCGCTTTTTGTCGTTTTATTGTCCTAAGAAACGGACAACAGGCGAAAAACAGGCGAAAAAATCGAAATTTGCCTATTGACAAATGTAAAAAACACTGGTATAATGGAATAAAAGAAGTTCAAGTTCTTTTATAACTTCCGTTTTGAAAGAGGTAATTATGAAGCTGTTAAATGAAGAAAAATTGAATAAAATGGCAGAGTTCATAAATAAATATATAGTAGAGCATAATGGTGAATCCCCTAAGTTCAAGGACATACTTGCTTATATGGATATGACCAACTCCGTAGGGTACAGATACTTAATGACCCTTAAGGAAAGAGGAGTTATCAGATATAACGGCAAGGGCACTTTAAGTGTAAAGGGACAGGATGATATGAAGGTGTCCTTTACTCGCACTCCCATTCTCGGCGCTATCCCCTGTGGTAGTGAGGAGGACGAGGAGGAATATATAGAGGGCTATGTGGCAATACCCGATGATTGGGTGAAAGGAGAAAGCTATCTGCTCCGTGCCTCCGGTGACTCTATGATAGATATAGGAATCGAGTCCGGGGATTTAGTGCTTATAAAGAAGACAAATATTGCTCCCTCCGGTAAGATTGTAGTTTGCCTGACGGAAAAGGGAAGCACCCTTAAAAGATACTTTAAGGAAAACGGCAGAGTCAGACTTCACGCAGAGAACTCTACATACACAGGCGAAAGAAGAGATTTTTACCCAAGTCAGCTTACCATTCAGGGTATAGCTGTTAAGGTAATCAAGGATGTACTTTAATAAGGAGATATTATGATTCAGTACGGTGAATGGAAAATAAACGCAAACATCTTAAAAACCAAAATGTACTATGATGCATTTTCAATGCCCACAGACAAGTTCGCAAGAAACTTCAGAGTTTACTGTGATATGCTTACAAGAGAGGAAAGAGAGTTTTTCGATTCCATCGGCATTGACCCTAAGTGCGCATATGTTAAGAGCCTTGGTATGAAGAACGGTAAAGCCGTTCCCACAAGTGGCTACTACTTCATTTTCGGTGAGTATGTAAGCACACCTCATCAGCCAACTGTAACTATTGAGGAGCTTATTGAAAACGGACTTGTTGCCTTTACAAAAAATCATTCTGTAAAAATCGGCTCCTTCCGTTTCGAGTTTCAACTCCCCTCTGACCCCAACGCCGATATCCCCGAAAATATGCCTGAAAATTGCATTTGTGTTCGCTTCTGGTGTGACACTCTTCCTTGGCTCCTTACAGAAAAGTGTGATAAAAGGGTAAAGGAGGTTTCCTCCCTTGACAGATTTCTTTCTCGCTTCGCAAGAAAAAGCACAGCAAAGAAAAGAGAAGCCGTGTACTCCGACAGCTTTCGCACAGGCAAGCTTGTAGCTGCTACCAATTTCTAATAAATGAAGCTTTTCATTTGTTTTTCCTTAATATGACAAAAGAGGTTGCCACGCAACCTCTTTTGTTGTTTTATTTAATTGCCATAATGGCGTTTGCTCTTTTCATGGTTTTAATTAAGAAGATAACGCAAAGCACAAAGGACACTATCTCAGCAATGGGGAATGCAAGCCATACAAGCCCCACCTTACCCGAAAGGGAGAGAAGAAACGCAACGGGAAGAAGAACCAAAAGCTGACGGCTGACAGAAACTATAAGGCTGATAAGTGGATTGCCAATTGCCTGAAATACGGAGCTGGCAATAATATTGAAGCCTGCAAGGAGGAAGTGGGATGCAATAATGCGAAGCGCCACGCTGCCGATAGAAAGCATATTATCAGATGCATTAAACATTGATAGCAGCAGATTTGGTGCAAGCTCAAAGAGGGCAAGTCCGAAAAGCATAATTGAAACTGCGGTAATAATAGTAAGCTTAATAGTATGCTTAACTCTATCTCTGTTTTTTGCACCGAAATTATATGAGATAATAGGAATCAGCGCATTGTTAAGACCGAAGGTAGGCATAAATACAAAGCTTTGAAGCTTAAAGTAAACTCCGAATACCGCAGCGGCAGTAGATGTAAGACCCATAAGAATTGTATTCATACCAAAGGTCATAACAGAGCCGATTGATTGCATTATAATAGAGGGTAAGCCAACCCTGTAAATTTCCTTTAGGATAGTGGGATCAGGACGGATATTTTTAATATGAATTTTTACTTCCTTATTACACTTAAGCTGAAATACAAGACCTACGATTGCGCCTACAATCTGTCCGATAACAGTAGCAAGGGCAGCACCGGCAACACCCATAGCCGGTAAGCCAAAATAACCGAAAATAAACACAGGGTCAAGGATTATATTAATAACTGCGCCCACCACCTGCGTAACCATTGAAAGTCCTGTCTTGGCAGTAGACTGAAGTAGCTTTTCAAAGCATACCTGAATGAAAAATCCGAATGAACCGATAAGGCATATACGTGTGTAGGTTATGCCCATTTCAATAATGGCAGCATCCTCTGTCTGCGCCCT
>JAFTHF010000054.1 GCA_017457545.1 Clostridia bacterium | reverse complement strand
TAAGATAAACCGTGAAACTAACTATTCCAAGGACAAGAACCTCTGGCACTTAAGCCACGAGGGACTTGACCTTGAGGATGCAGGCAATGAGCCTATGTATGATAAGAAGGGCTTCCTTGAGATGAGCGTTTCTCCTCTTCAGGCACCCGATAAGCCTACATATATCACCCTTGATTTTGAGCAGGGTATTCCCGTTGCATTCAACGGTGAAAAGATGAGCGCAAAGGATATTATCCTTAATCTTAATAAGGTAGGCGGAGAAAACGGCATCGGTCTTCTTGACATTGTTGAAAACCGTCTTGTAGGTATGAAATGCCGTGGCGTGTACGAAACTCCCGGTGGAGCAATTTTGTACTTCGCCCACAACTATCTTGAAACCCTTTGTCTTGACAAGATGACAATGCACAAGAAGCAGGAGCTTGCAATTACCTTTGCAGACCTTGTATACAACGGTCAGTGGTACACACCTCTCCGTGAGGCGCTTTCCGCATTTGTTGATAAGACACAGGAGAATGTAACAGGTAAGGTTAAAATCAAGCTCTATAAGGGCAATATGATTAAGGCAGGCGCTTGGAGTGACTATTCACTTTACTCTGAGGAGATTGCAACCTTTGGTGAGGATAACGTTTATAATCAGGCTGACAGCGCAGGCTTTATCAACCTTTTCGGTCTTCCCATCAAGGTTCAGGCGCAGGTAAACGCAAAAAACGCAAAATTGAAATAATTTTGCAATGAATTGCCTTTGGCATGAATTGCACTGCGGTGCATTGAGGCAATTCAATTCATGAAGCATAGCTTCAATTCATTTGAAAAGGAAAAAACAACTATGGACAAAATGTGGGCAGGAAGATTTGAAAAATCACTTGACAAGGTGGCAGACGATTTTAATTCTTCCATTCATTTCGATAAAAAAATGTATAAGCAGGATATTAAGGGCTCTCTTGAGCATGCATCAATGCTTTGCGCAGTAGGTATCCTTAATGAAAAGGAGCTGTCTGATATTACAGACGGTCTTACCTCTATCCTTGATGACCTTAATAGCGGTGCGCTCACATTTGATGAAAACGCTGAGGACATTCATATGTTTGTAGAGGCAGAGCTTACAAAGAGAATAGGGGATACAGGCAAAAAGCTTCATACCGCAAGAAGCCGTAATGACCAGGTTGCCCTTGACCTTCGCCTCTATATGCGTGATGAGGCTAAGGATATTATAGCTCTTTTAAAGGAGCTTACCCTTTCACTTCTTAAGCAGGCAAAGGAAAATCAAATCACCATAATGCCCGGCTACACCCATTTACAAAGGGCGCAGCCTATTACCTTTGCTCATCATCTCCTTGCATACTGTATGATGCTTCTCCGTGATATTACAAGAATACAGGACGCAATAAAGCGTATGAATTATTCACCTCTTGGCTCCTGTGCCTTGGCAGGAACCACATATCCCACAGACAGGGATATGGTGGCAAAGGCTCTTTCCTTTGACGGAGTATGTATGAACTCTATTGACGGAGTATCCGACAGAGATTACTGCATAGAGCTTGAGGGCGCATTTGCAACGGTTATGATGCATCTTTCCCGTCTTTCAGAGGAGATAATCCTTTGGAGCAGCTGGGAATTTAAGTTTGTGGAGCTTGATGACTCCTACACCACAGGCTCCTCAATTATGCCACAGAAGAAAAATCCCGATATGGCAGAGCTGGTAAGAGGAAAAACAGGCAGAGTATACGGCGACCTAATGGCTACCTTGACTATGCTTAAGGGCATTCCCTTGGCATACAACAAGGATATGCAGGAGGATAAGGAGGCTATATTCGATGCCACCGAAACGGTTAAGAAGTGCTTACAGGTATTTATCCCCATGATAGCTACCATGAAGCCTATTCCGGAAAATATGTACAATGCGGCAAAGCGTGGCTTTATTAACGCCACCGACCTTGCCGATTACCTTACAAAGCGTGGCTTGCCCTTCCGTACCGCATACAAGATTGTAGGTACAATTGTTGGTAAGTGCGTTAAGGAAAACAAGACCCTTGATGAATTGACTATTCCCGAATATAAGGAATATTCCGAAATATTTGATAATGATTTATATGAGGAAATCTCTCTTGAAAGCTGTGTAGCAAAGAGAATTTCCAAGGGGTCAACAGGATATGAGTCCGTTAAGGAGCAGATAGAATACGTGGAGGCAATGCTTAAATGAAAAAGGTTTTTATAGACGGTAAGGCAGGCACCACGGGACTCAGAATTGCGGAAAGACTTGCTATGCGAGATGATGTTGAAATCATCTCGCTTTCCGACGATATAAGGAAGAATGCAGATGCACGTAAAAAAATCATAAATGAGGCAGATATTGTATTTCTTTGCTTGCCAGATGCTGCTGCCATTGAGGCTGTCAGCATGGTGGAAAACGAAAATACGGTTATAAAAGATGCCTCAACTGCCCACAGGACAAATCCCGACTGGGCATACGGCCTTGCAGAGCTTGGCATGGAATTTGAAAATAAAATAAGGGAT
>JAFTHF010000053.1 GCA_017457545.1 Clostridia bacterium | reverse complement strand
TTATATACACCTTTAAATCATCATAACAGCCAAAGCAACGTGTAGCGCTTAAATCAGGATATATATCTACAATCGGGGCGCAAACTGCTCTGTTTCCTAAAATCAGCTCTCTTTCCTGATAGGATACGTACGGAAGGGTGGCTATAAAATCAAGCTCCTCTTTGGTAAACACGCAGTGAGGTATTACGTTACAGTCATAGCAAGGCGCAATATTGTTTTCCTTAAATTGCCTATATATATTCATAAGCGTTGGCTTCATACGCTTAAAATAAGGGAGGGCTCCCTCACTTTTATCCTGTGGAATAGTTACGCTGATTCTTGCCCTGTCCATAGAAAAACGACAGAGAGTGTCGATAAATTCGGTAATATCCTGATTTTCCTTATAAATATTTATTCCAAGAGTAATATTGCCTCTCATACCTCTGTCGCAAAGAAGCCTTATATTTTCATTTATTTGTGCAACCTTATCCTTACCGATATCCTCGCTTGAATTAAGGTTTATTAAAAGTCTGGTTTTATAGGAGCAAAGAGAGTCAATATGCTTATCAATATAAATACCGTTAGTAAATACAGTCACACTGTGGAAACGCATATCACGGTTCAAAAAATCCATTACGTAATTGAAATTTTTGTATATTAATGGCTCTCCGCCAATAAGCCCTACACTACCCTCCTCGGCAATAAAATCTGCCACTCTGTAAAAATCATTAAGGCTCATATCCTCACTTTGCTCACAAGTGAAGTCCTCAGCAAAGCAATATGGACATCTTAAGTTGCATTTTCCGGATAATACTATATTGGCCATAATACACCTCTCTTACTCTTATAGGGATATCATACCATAATTTGTTTGATTTTTCAATAAAGTCGTATTGATTTTAAAAAAAATGTATGATATAATATTAATTAGAATAGTTTTGGGAGGGTTTGACCAATGATATTTACAATTAAAAATGAATTTATGCAGGTAGGCATTGATAAGCTTGGTGCTGAAATAGTTTCAATGATTACCTTTGGTGAGGATATAGAAAAGGAATACATCTGGCAGGGAGACGAAAAATACTGGCTCGGTCATGCGCCTATTATGTTCCCCATCTGTGGCAGACTTTACGAGGGTAAATATACATATATGGGCAAGACCTATGAAATGCCAAATCACGGTATTGCACGTGCTTCCCTTTTCAGAGTAACTGCCGCTAAATCCGATGAGCTTACTCTTACTCTTGAATCAAATGATGCTACACGTGAAAAGTATCCCTTTGAGTTCAGATTTGATGTAACCTTCAAGCTTGTTGAAAAGACACTTGAGGTTATCTATTCTGTTAAGAATGTTGATGACAAGGAGCTTATATTCACATTAGGCGGTCACCCTGCATTCAATGTTCCTCTTAACCCTGAAACCAATTTTGAGGATTACTATGTAGAATTTGACAAGGAATGCGACGCTATGCGTGTTGACTTCTCCCCCACATGCTTCTGCACAAAGAAAGATAAGCTCTTTATGGACGGTGGAGTTAAGAGAATCGACCTTAAGCATGAGCTTTTTGATGACGATGCAATCTTCCTCTACAATACAGACAAGAAGATTACTCTTAAGAGTGATTTGACACCTGACAGCGTTACATTGACCTTTGACAATATGAAGTATATCGGTCTTTGGCACGCACCCAAGACAGATGCACCTTACATCTGCATTGAGCCTTGGTGCGGTATCCCCGCTAACGAGGGCGTAATTGATGACCTTGAAACCAAGGAAGAAATGATTCATCTTCCCTCCGGCTTCTCCTTCTCTAACTCATACAAGATTGAATTAAACTAATAAAAAGCTCCCGTTTGGGAGCTTTTTCTATTGACAAAGCAAGAAGGTAATATTACAATTAAGTTAGAAAGCATTAAGGAGATTCCTATGAGCACAGTTAAAATTGATTTTAATAATATAGTTGGCGCAATCAAAAATATGCATGCCGTAAATAACGGTCCCATTGTTGCCGGCAGCGACCAGACAAGAGGTAATCATCTTTACTATAAGGCTGCAGGTATTCCCTACGCAAGAAATCACGATGCAGGCTTTGACAGCAGATACGGTGGTGAGCATACTGTTGACGTTCATGCTATATTCCCGAATTTTGATGCCGATGTAAATGACCCTGCAAGCTATGATTTTCCTTGCACCGATTTGTACACCAAGCAGATATTTGATGTAGGAACAAAGGTATTTTATCGTCTTGGCTCAAAGATTGAGCACGGCATTAAAAAATACGGCACAGTTATGCCTAAGGATTTTCAGAAATGGGCAGAAATCTGTGAGCATATAATCAGGCACTATACAGAGGGCTGGGCTGATGGCTTTTACTACGATATTGAATATTGGGAAATTTGGAATGAGCCCGACCTTGACCCCGATGACAGCACAAATAAAAGATGCTGGAGTGGAACTGAAAAGGATTTTGCAAGGCTCTATGTTACTGCTGCAAATCACTTGAAATCATGCTTCCCAAATCTTAAAATAGGTGGTCCTGCTCTTGCATGGAATGAGGATTGGCTTGAACGCTTTTTTGACAATGTTAAGGAATTTAACGGTGGCAAAAATCCTCCCCTTGATTTCTTATCCTGGCACTGGTATGGCACTGAACCGCAAAAAATGTCTGATAAGGGCACACGAATTTACGATATAGCAATCAAGGCCGGCTACAAGGACTTTGAAGCTATTCTTAACGAATGGAAGTATGTACGTGGCTGGGGTCCCGAATTTATCTACTCAATTAAGACCATTATTGGTATGAAGGGCGCTGCCTTTACATCTGCTTGTATGAGCGCTGCACAGCATAATCCCAAGATTGATATGCTTATGTACTATGATGCACGTCCTACGGGAATGAACGGACTTTTTGATATATACACTCTTGAGCCACTTAAGGGATATTATCCGTTCCTTATTTATTCAAAGCTTAAGGCACTTTCAAATGAGGCAAAGACTGATAGCGATGATGCATGTATTTACTATGTGGCTGCTGCAAAGGGCGATAATGCAGGAATTATGCTGACCTTTTATGCCGAAAATGACGATATGCTAAATAAGAGTGTTACAATTGAGGCTGAAGGTCTTGACCTTGACGGCGCAAGGGTTTATATCACCGATGAAAGCAACACAATGTCTCTCTACCCTGTACGCACCTTTGAAAATAATAAGCTTACATTATACCTTAAACGTAATTCAATTGTGTATATTGAGAAATAAAAAAGGCTACCATTTGGTAGCCTTTTGTTTTAATTATTCTCCAAGAAGATGCTCCATACCGCAATCGATAATAGCACCAACATGCTCATCAGCCAAGGAATAGTAAATATTCTTGCCGCTTCTCTTGATCTTTACAAGACCGCTTGTCTTAAGAACTCTTAACTGGTGGGATACAGCAGACTGAGTAATCTCAAGAAACTCTGAAATCTCGCTTACACACATTTCACTCTGTGTAAGTGCAGTAAGAATTTTAACTCTTGTGCTATCACCAAAAACCTTATAAAGCTCTGCAAGCTCCTCAAGTACGTCATTGGAACGAAGAATCGCTTCCTTAATCTTAACTATTTTATCCTGATTCATTTTATTACCTCACAAGTGAACAAATATTCATATGTTCATTATAATACCAAAATTTCCTTTTGTCAATAGTTTTTTTAGTTCTCTTGACAATTTTATTATATAATGTTAAAATGTGATTGTAATCCTATTTTAAAGGAGAAATATTATGCTTAATAATGCTAAATGGATTGCCCATTCCTCAGATATGGGATTTGAATGTCCCGTGTTCAAAAAGGAATTCAAGCTTGATAAAAAAATAAAAAATGCTAAGATGACAATTACATCCCGTGGCTGCTACTATGCAGAGCTTAACGGAAAAAGAATCGGTGATTTTATTTTTGCCCCCGGTTGCACCTCTCTTAAAAGAATTCAGGCGCAGACCTATGATATAACAAATTTGCTTGAAGGTGAAAACACAATTAATGTTACACTTTCAAAGGGCTGGTTCAGAGGTAGAATCAACTGGAGAGGTAATGAATATTACGGCCATATGCGTGAGGCCTTTGTTGCCGAAATTACTATAAAGTACACAGATGGCACACAGGATACCGTTATCACTGACGGAAGCTGGGATAGCTCTACACGGAAGGTGCGCTTCTCCGATTTTTATGACGGTGAGCATTATGATGCCAATTTTGAAGAAAGCTATGCTCCCTGTGATGTGGTTGACTATGATTACGACTGTATAGTTCCTCAGCAGGGTGAAAAGATTATTGAACAGGAAAGAATTTCTCCTATTGAGATTTTCAAAACTCCCAAGGGTGAAACCGTAATTGACTTTGGACAGAATCTTACGGGCTATTTTGAAATAAATTTAAATGCCAAATGTGGAGACCGAGTTTCATTTTCCTTTGCAGAGGTGCTTGATAAGGAAGGAAATTTCTATACCGAAAACTACCGTACCGCAAAGGCTGAATTTGAATATATCTGCCGTGACGGTGAACAGGTGCATAAGCCACTTCTTGCTTTTTGGGGCTTTAGATACATAAGAGTAAACGCATTCCCCGAGGATGTAAGTAAGAGCTCCGTTACTGCTATTGTAATTCATTCCGATATGAAGCGCACAGGCTATCTTGATTCCTCAAGTGCGTTACTCAATCAGCTTTTCAGCAATATCTTCTGGGGTCAGAAGGGTAACTTCCTTGATATTCCCACAGACTGCCCTCAAAGAGATGAGAGAATGGGTTGGACTGGAGATGCAGAGGTATTCTGTAAGACTGCAACCTACAATTATGACGTTGAAAAATTCTTCGATAAATGGCTGTCTGATCTTATTCTTGATCAGGGCGAGGAAGGCGATATGCCTACTATAATTCCTCAGTACTGGAGCACCGAGTGGCCACGTGCTGCATGGGGTGATGCAGCAACAGTATGTCCTTGGCAGATTTATATGACCTATGGTAATAAATCTATTTTAAGACGCCAGTTTAACTCTATGCACAAGTATGTGGATTACATTACAAACCATACAAAGGACAGATATCTTTGGACCGGCTTTGACCACTTTGGCGACTGGCTTGGC
>JAFTHF010000052.1 GCA_017457545.1 Clostridia bacterium | reverse complement strand
TTCCTCATCAGTATCTCCCTCGTAGGCATCAACCTCTACTACATCCTCGATTTCTTCGGGTGTATCATATTCAACCTGATCCTCAGGAAGCTTGATTTCAATCTCACCCGTTTTAGAAAAATCATCGGAAGATGGCTCTACAATATATTCCTCAGGTGAAAGGGGCTCAAAATCATCAAAGGACGGTGCTACATACTCTTCCTCGTATTCTATAACCTCATATTCTCCTGTTTCAATGGAATCATCGTACTCCTCAAAGGAATCGTTATCATCAACGTTATCATATTCCTCTGTATCCTCTATAATGTCAACGGATTCGTTTGCAGCGCTTACTATAGTATCGAGGGTTTCGTATGCTAATTCATTTTCTACGGTGTCAATCTCAACTGTTTTGAATGTATCATCAAAAACATCAAAATCGTCATTGAGCTCGGGGGCTTCCTCTTTTGCATCGGGCTCTTTTACCTCGGGCTCATATCTTAAAAAATCGGGGTACTCAACTGTTTCTTCCGGTTTTTCTTCGATTTCTTCTGCTTTTTTGGTCAAATTCTCACACGTGTCGAGGTTTTTTTCTTCTTTAGAGGGTTCAACATCATCAGATAAAGGAATCGCCTCTATATTATTTGAGGATTCATTGTTTTCCTGTAAAATCTCCTCATTTTTTATAAACGTATCAGTTTTTTCTTCACATTCAGTCTGAATAATCTCGCAAGAAGCGATAGCTGCAGCCTCTGCCCTTTGAGCCTTATTAAGCTCCTTCATTTCCTTGGCTTCAGCATCAAATACCTTCTTAAGAGACAGCTTTTTAAGCTCTGTACGCTCATTATCCATAAGAGGAATCACCTTATAAATATCAGGGATTACTCTGCCCTCGCACTTAAAAATTTTCGGGTCAACATCGTCAAACATTCCATAGTGAACGGGTACTGTATGCACTGCGTCAATAACCTTAGCAAAGCGCATAGCATCATACACATTCATTGAGCCGTCCTCACCGTTTATGGGTATAAACAATGTGTCAATATTCTTAGGTACAGACGCAAAAATGCTTTCGTTATACAGGGTATCCGACGTAACATAATATTTCTTTCCGTCGGTGCTATCGGTTATTACAACACCCATAGCGCCCTTGTCATCTGTCATCGCAGGAACAGATTTGATATTAAGATTATCGTGTGTCCATTCCGAGCCGTGACGAAGCATTACGTTATTATATCTGCCCACAATTCCCGATGAATTAATAATTTCAAATACACTCTCAGAGCAAAGGAGAGTAATAGGAATCCTGTTTCTTTCGATATAATTTTTAAGGCTGACAATATCTGTATGGTCAAGATGAGAGTTGGTAAGAACGATTACGTTAGGATCAATTGAATAAAACTTTTTATTTATTCTCCAGCCTCTTACCATTCTAATGTCCAAATCTCTCAAGCTATCACTCAGATACGGATCAACAAGTATTTTATTTCTTCCGGACACAAACAAAAGACCGTTTTGTCCAAGCCAAATCACCTTCATAGAGTTACCTCCGTGTTATTATGATATTATGATACCATTTTTTCGTGGTAAATACAATATTTTTTATTATTTTGATTTTAAATTTATGTTTTTTGTTGAAAAAAACCTAAATTTGTAATAAAATAGTCTTAATGAGGTGATCAAATGACAATATACGATCTTAAAACAATGCAGATATGCGATATAACCTGTAATACAATAGTTGCCCTTGGAACCTTTGACGGCTGTCATGAGGGGCACAGAGCCATATTCGGTCAGGCTATTCGTTCAGCTATAAAGCACAAAGTAAAAAGCGCAGTATTTACCTTTGCTGAGCCACCAAGCATCAGCAGTAAAAGGGCTATATATACTCTTGACGAAAAAATAAGCTTCATAAGAAAAACAGGTATCGATTACCTTGTTGTTGAGAATTTTGATGCGATACACAATTTAAGCGGTGAGGAATTTTTTGATTCCGTGCTTGTAAGTAAGCTTCACGCAGTAGGTGCCGTATGCGGATACAACTACCGATTTGGAAAAAATGCACTCTGCTCTGCTGAAAATCTTAATGATTTTTTTAAAAAAGTCGGGGGAAGTGTGGATATTTGCCCCGAAATTACTTATCTTGATAGGACAGTCAGCTCCTCAAGAATTCGTGCAGAAATTGAAAACGGAAATGTAGAAAGCATTCTTCCATACTCTGACCCCTACACAGTTTATGCTATTGTAGAGCATGGAAAAAAGCTTGGCAGAAGTATGGGCACACCAACTATTAATCAGCACATTCCCGAAATCAAGGTATCTCCAAAAAGAGGCGTTTACATTACAGAATGTGAAATTGGCGAGGATGTGTATCCCTCTATTACCAATGTAGGTAGCAGACCCACAACCGACGGAGATAGCGCACCCGAAAATATTGAAACTCATATTATCGGCTTTGACGGAGATCTCTACTCCTCTTATATAAGAGTGAATTTCTATAAGCGTCTCAGAGATGAGAAAAAATTTTCTTCCCTTGAGGAATTGACAAAGCAGATAGCCAATGACTGTGCAGCTGCAAAGGATTATTTTTTAAAATAACAAAAGTCTCCCAAGCAAACGGGAGATTTTTATTATATTTTCACAAATATGCCTTGAAAAACTATACTTTATATGGTAAAATATACATAATATAATTACTTTTAGGAGCACTTTGTATGAAAAAAATTATTTCATTGCTGATCTGTGTCTGTCTCCTTATTCCTCTTTTCGTATTTTTCGCAAACGCAGAGGATGAAGGCGAAGCGGCTACTCCTGTAAATGTAGCAGCCAATGCTACAATTGGTGTTTCAAGCTGTTGGAACGATTATACACCGGCTTCCTCTATTAATGACGGTAAGCTTTACGGTGCGGACGGTGTTACCGTATGGCGTCCCAACAATTCTCAAAGAGACGAGTCCCTTGTTGGCATTAACCCATACTTTACAATGACTCTTGACACATATTATCTTGTTAGCGAGGTTACATTACAAATAATAGTTTCCAGTACTGATAAGTGTACTGTTATTATAGAAGCATTTGTTAACGGTGTTTGGACTGAGCTTGATACAATACTCTATCAGTCGGTAAACGGTATCAGTGAAAATGCAAAAGTAAAAAATCTCACTGCTGCTCCCACAGAGGCTGTTAATACGAATTCCATAAGAGTTACATTCAGTAACTTTACAGAATGGGATACACCTCAAATCTATGAGTGCGCTGTTCTCGGCATTCCCGGCACAGTTCCCGAAAAGCCACCTGTTCTTAAGGATTACACAAACATCGCCCACTTGGCGGTTCCCGATGTTTACAGTAACTACTATCAGTACAGCAGTGCATCCTGTCTTAATGACAATATTATTGACGGTCAGATTAATGAGACAAACAGCTCATATATTTTCTGGCGCCCCCAGACTCCTCAGAGAGACCCTACTGTTGAGGGTACTGATCCGTGGTTCACTCTTAAATTTGACGAATATATGGAAATTACTGAAATTTCCGTTCTTGTTGAGCTTGTATACTCAACAGAGTGCGTTCTTAAATTTGAAGCGCTAGTTTCAGGAGAATGGATTGTTGTCGGCACAAGCCAATTCACAACAAGTGAGAAGTTTGAGGACTACAAGCGCGTAAGAGATGTTCTTATCTCCATTCCCGAAACTATCACAACAAAGAAGCTGAGAGTTACATTCTCCGACTACATATCATGGGACCCTCCGTTCATTTCAGAATGTAGAGTTACCGGTGCTGTAGGTGAAGCTCCTGAATTTGATGTTCCTGAGGGAGCATACCTTTCTACAAATGCTGCACTCAGCGGCTATGCAGAAGCATCCTCCTCTGCTGTTAACAGATATCCTGCCCTTGGCAATGATGATAAAACCTCTACCTCCTGGGCTGCTAAAAGCTCTGAAAACAACCAGTGGTATATGGTTAAGTTCAATAAGGAATATTCCGTTGGTTCTATATTTGCAAACTTCTCCACCATCAGTTTTTCTGAAGAAATTACTGATGAGGGATATAAGCATGATGTGAAGATTGAGCTTCTTGTTGATAGCAAATGGACCACATACTTCTCCGGTGAAATAGTTACATCTGAGGGTGCACAGGACCCATATGAAACCATCCTTGAAAATCCCGTTAATGCAACAGCCATAAGGATTACATATGTTAATACAAACGGAAACATCCCTGTGCTTACTGAAATTGGTGCTATTACATCCGACGGCTCCAAGTGTATATTTATAGGCGATATCCTTGATATTCACAAAAAGTCTTCAACAGCCGGAGGTAATCTTGCATGCTACGGTACACCGTATGCAGAATCAACCTTTACCTTCGCAGCTATGTCTGATGTATCTTATATCACAG
>JAFTHF010000004.1 GCA_017457545.1 Clostridia bacterium | reverse complement strand
TTCGGTGGTGGCTATGCAATGATTACCCTGCTTGAAAATGAATTTGTTAATAAGAAAAATTATATAGAAAAGGACGAGTTTCTTGATATGGTGGCTATTGCAGAATCCACACCCGGTCCTATCGCCATCAATGCAGCAACCTATATCGGATACAAGCAGCTTGGATTTCTCGGTTCTCTTTTTGCTACCGTAGCTATTTGTATTCCATCCTTTGTAATTATATATGTAATTTCTCTTTTCTTTGATGCGTTTTTATCCTTTACCCTTGTGGAATATGCTTTCAGAGGAATACAGGTGTGCGTGGTATATCTTATCTTTTCTGCAGGGTTAAAGCTGCTTAAGCAAACGAAAAAAACCATCTTCTCTGTTTGCATCGTTTCGGTTGTATCTGTATGTATGATTGCTTTTTCTATTTTTGCAATAAGATTCTCCACTATTTTTTACATTATTATCTGTGGCATTGCAGGGTTATTCGTTTATTTTCTTGAGAAAATTCGTAAAGGGGAGGATGCAGAATGATTTATTTGCAGCTGTTTCTTGCCTTTTTTGAAATTGGCTTATTTACCTTTGGCGGTGGATATGCAATGATATCTCTGATACGGGAAAAAGCTGTTCAGTTTGGTTGGCTTACCGAGGATGAGCTACTTAACATGATAGCAGTATCAGAATCCTCTCCCGGTCCTATTGCCGTAAATATGGCAACCTTTGTAGGCTCCTCTCAAGGCGGATTTCTTGGTTCTCTTGTTGCCACCTTAGGTGTAGTGCTTCCATCCTTTATTATCATTCTTATTATATCCTCATTAATACGCAATTTTCTTAAATACAAGGGAGTTCAGGGCTTTTTAAATGGTGTACGTCCATGTATTGTAGCTCTTATTCTTGCAACGGCTATTACTCTTTTTATGAGCACACTTCTCGGCTTTACTACCGTAAGCCAGGGAGTCCATATAGATTACAAGGGACTTATCATTTTTGTAATTCTTGTACTTGTTGCCTTTGCTTTTAAGACGGTACGAAGAAAAAGGATATCGCCAATTTTAATGATACTTATTTCTGCCGGACTCGGAATGATATTATATTCAGTATAATAAAAGGACACTTTTGTGTCCTTTTTTCTTTTCCACTTGAAAAATGAAGGTACATTGTTTATAATGAAGATAGTCCTACTTAAATACAATCAGAAGGAGATATATTATGAAAAGATGGAGCAAAGAAAAGGCTTGGGAATGGTACAATTCACATCCGTGGATACGTGGCTGCAACTATATGAGTGCTGACTGCGTAAACCGTGTTGACCAATGGCAAGCACTTCACTTTGAGGAAAGAATGAAAACTACCGAAGAGGAGCTTTCCCTTATGCGTGAGCTTGGCTTTAACTCGGTGCGCCTTATTCTTGAATATGTGGTGTGGCAAAAGGAGCATGATTCCTTTCTTGAACGCTTTGAAAGATATATTTCTCTTTGCCATAAATACGGAATATCCTGTATGATAGTTTTGGCAAATGACTGTATGCCCCCGAAAACAGAGCTTTGGAAAATGCCCGATATCGGTGAGCAGAGCTATGACTGGGGATACCACGGCGGAAGAAAGCATTCACAGCACGGAGCCCATAGCGGCCCTGCGCCCCACTACTATTTTGATGATGATAATTACAGAGATGACTACTTTAAAATGGTAGAGGAAATAGTTACTCTTTATAAAGACGATGAGCGCATTATTATGTGGGACCTTTTTAATGAGCCCGGTAACAGCAGACGTGAGGAAATCACAATGCCTTATCTTGAAAGAATGTTTGAAACCGTGCGTAAAATCAATCCGTCTCAGCCCCTTACTGCAGCTGCCTGGTGGTTTGATACAAATGATTTCCACACAAGCAAGGTTAACGAATATGTGCTTGAAAACTCCGACATCATAACTTATCACAATTACAGCACATACAAAGAGCATATATGCGTTATCAAGCATTTAAAGAAGCTTGGCCGTCCCCTTATCAATACAGAGTGGCTTGCCCGTTGCACAGGCAACACAGTATTTGATAACTTCCCTCTTTTCTATCTTGAAAATATAGGCTGCTATAACTGGGGCTTTGTGGCAGGAAAGTATCAGACCTATGAGCCCTATGAGGCACATTGGAATTGGTACAGAGATGACAAAAACGCACCTGTTGACTTTACAAAGTGGTTCCACGATTTATACCGTCCAAGTCTTCGCCCCTATGACCCCAGAGAAACAGAGCTGATTTCGGAATTCTGCGCCCGTGCAGATAAGGATTTTGAGGAAAAAGCAGCCAAGGATAAAATAATTTAATTATTTTAGATAAATACTTGACAAATGGAGATAAAAGTATTACAATCTTGACGAAAGCAAAAACGGGGCGCCGACTGGTGCCCTGCTTTTACGTAAAATATTATGTAAGGGGTATTGTATTATGGAAATTTTATTAAGTCTTTCTATCGCATTGTTTGCAGGACTTATGCTATCCCGTCTTGCTAAGCTTGTTCAGCTTCCTGCGGTTACAGCATATCTTGTTGCAGGCGTTTTAATCGGACCGTTCTGCCTTGGCGCATTTGGTGTTGAGGGTCTTGGCTTTACATCAATGGAGGGTATTGAAAAGCTTTCTATTATTGCCGATGTTGCCCTTGGCTTTATTGCCTTTGCCATCGGTAACGAATTCCGTCTTACCGAGCTTAAGCATATTGGCAAGCAGGCTACTGTAATCGGTATTTTTCAGGCTGTGTTTACAACTATTGTAGTTGATGCTGCTCTTATCGGCTTACATTTTATAATTCCCGACAAGCTTCCCTTGTCTGCTGCTATTGTACTTGGCGCTGTTGCATCTGCTACCGCACCTGCAGCTACACTTATGGTTGTACGTCAATACAAGGCAAAGGGTCCTGTTACTAACACCCTTCTTCCCGTAGTTGCCCTTGATGATGCTGTAGGTCTTGTTCTGTTCTCAATTTCCTTCGGAATTGCAAAGGCCATTGAGTCCGGTACTGCAAGCATTGTTTCCATTATCTGTGAGCCCATTATTGAGGTTGTACTCTCTATTGCTCTCGGTGCTGCAATGGGTTATATCTTTACCTTCTGCGAAAGATTCTTCCACTCCCGTTCCAAGCGACTTTCCATGTCGGTTGCGTTTGTATTCTTCACAGTAGCAATCTCCATGCTCTCCTTCAATGTAGGCGGAGTTCACATTGCATTCTCCCCCTTGCTCAGCTGTATGATGCTCGGCACTATATTCTGCAACATCTGTGACTTTTCAGCAGAGCTTATGGACAGACTTGACCGTTGGACCGGTCCCCTCTTTATCCTCTTCTTCGTAATAAGCGGTGCAGAGCTTGACCTTGCGGTTATGAGTGATATTATAATCGTGCTTATCGGTGTTGTTTATATTGCATTCCGTTGCCTCGGTAAATACTTTGGTGCAAGAATAAGCTCCACGCTTTCGGGCGCTGAGCCTACTACAAGAAAGTACCTTGGTATTACACTTTTCCCTCAGGCAGGTGTTGCCCTCGGTATGGCGCTTAAGGCTGAGGCTCTCGGCTCTGTAGGTGCGGTTGTAGCCAACATCACTCTTTTCTCAGTTCTTATTTATGAGCTTGTAGGTCCGTTCCTTACTAAGATTGCCCTTACAAAGGCAGGAGAAATTGACCCTGAGGGTAAGACAAGTGCCCGTATCAAGCACCACAAGCGTGAGCATAGATAAGGTGATATTGTGAAAAGCTTCAAGCGTGTAAAGCTGGCGTGCTATTCCGCCAACATTTCAATGTCAATAGTGGGAAACCTTTCTCCCCTATTGTTCCTTACATTCCATTCAATGTATGGAATTTCGTACACTCTCCTTGGTCTTTTAGTTCTTATTAACTTTGTTACTCAGCTTATAATTGACCTTATATTCTCATTTTTCTCACACAGATTCAATATTCCCATAGCAGTAAAGATGACCCCTGTGCTTACATTTATCGGTCTTATCTTCTTTGCTATGTCCCCATTTATTTTCCCGAGCAATATTTATCTCGGGCTTGTAATAGGAACTGTGATTTTCTCAGCCTCCGGTGGCTTTGCAGAGGTGCTTATCAGCCCTGTTATTGCAGCTATTCCAAGTGAGAATCCCGAAAGAGAAATGAGCAAGCTTCACTCAATTTATGCCTGGGGCGTGGTTGGAGTTATTGTAATCGGTACACTGTTTCTTCTCTGCTTCGGCAGTAAGAACTGGCAGTATCTTGCCCTTGGGCTTACAGTAGTTCCCCTGTTTTCAACTATTCTTTTTGCAGGGGCGAAGCTGCCTCAGCTTGAAACACCTAAAAAGGTTTCGGGTGCGCTCTCCATGCTTAAAAGAAAGGACCTTTGGATATGCGTCCTTTGTATATTCTTAGGTGGCGCATCGGAATGCACTATGGCACAATGGAGCTCCAGCTACATAGAAATGGCACTTGGAATTCCCAAGGTGTGGGGCGATATTTTCGGTGTTGCTTTATTCGGACTTATGCTTGGTCTTGGCAGAACATTGTACGCAAAGTACGGCAAAAACATAGAACGTGTCCTGTTTTTCGGTGCAATCGGTGCTACCCTATGCTATCTTACAGCAGCAATATCCGGCATTGCCATTATCGGTCTTTGTGCCTGTGCCCTTACAGGCTTCTGTACAGCAATGATGTGGCCCGGCTCCCTTATTGTAGCTGAAAAGCGCTTCCCCACAGCAGGCGTATTTATATTTGCTATGATGGCGGCAGGCGGCGACCTTGGTGCATCAGTCAGCCCTCAGCTTGTAGGTATTGTAACCGACAAAATCGCTGCAAGCGAGTTCGGTATTAATCTTGCCACCAAGCTTTCCTTAACTCCTGAGCAGGTCGGAATGAAATCAGGCATGCTTGTTGCAATGATGTTTGCCCTTACTGCTGTATTTGTATATCTTTTTGTAATGAAAAAATGGAAATATCCAGATAAAGAATAATAAAAAACAGCCACGTCTGTGGCTGTTTTTTGTTTTTATTCGTCAGCATCCATTTTTGACATTTCTCTTTGCGCCATTACAAGTCCGTAATAGATACCGTGCTTCTCTATAAGCTCGTCATGGGTTCCCGTTTCGGCAATTCTGCCGTTATCAAGAACTACAAGCCTTGTTGCATTACGCAAGGTGGAAAGACGGTGGGCTATTGCTATTGTTGTTCTGTTAGCGGAAAGATTGGCGAGAGCATCCTGAATCTGCTTTTCGGTTTCTGTATCAAGCGCTGAGGTTGCCTCATCGAGAATAAGGATTCTCGGATTGTGCAAAAGGGCTCTTGCAATGGCTACTCTCTGTCTTTCGCCACCTGATAAGCTGTATCCCTTTTCACCCACTCTTGTGTTGTAGCCGTCAGGCAGCTTTATAATAAAATCGTGACAGCCTGCAAGCTTTGATACTGCGATTATTTCCTCACGTGAGGCTGTTGGCTTTGCGTAAGCGATATTCTGATAAATAGAGCCTGAGAACAGGAAGGTTTCCTGTAAAACAACACCGATTTGTGAGCGCAAGCTTTCCTGTGAATAATCTCTTATATCCGTTCCGTCCACAAGAATGCTTCCCTCCTCTACATCATACATACGCATAATAAGATTTATAAGGGTGGATTTTCCTGTGCCTGAGCGTCCTACAAGACCGATAAATTCTCCTGACTTAATATGAAGGTCAATTTTATGAAGCACCTCTGTTCCGCTTTCGTAGCCAAAGGAGATATTATTTATATCAATATCGCCCTTGATTTCTCTTTCAACGGGGTCTTCAACGTTGGCAATCTCCACCTCCTCATCAAGGATTTCAAAAATCTTGCTTGCTGAGGTGAGAAAGTGCATCATATGTCTCGGTATACCTGCAATCATACGGAGAGGACCGTAGATGAGTCCTGCATAGGATGAGAACAGCGCCATTTCGCCAAGGGTCATTTCATTTGAAAGAATTTTACTGCCAACATAGTAAAGAATTATAAATTCGCCAAAGCTCATTAAGAACTGCAATATAGGCATAAGAATGCTCCAAAGACAATCCGCCTTTTCCGTTACGTTTCTCTCATCTGTTGCGGCAGCATCAAATCTTTCCGTTTCCTTATGCTCCATACCGAATGCCTTTACAACACGGATACCAGAAAAGATATCGTGCAAAACAGCATTTGATTTTGCAGAGGTCTGCCATCTTCTGTGATAGAGCCTTCTCATCTTCTTCCAGAAAAGGTTAAAGGAAAGCACTACTATGGGGGTTGGCAGCATTATGAGTAAAAACAGCTTATAATCGTATACAAGCATTACAGCGCCTACTGTTATAAACAGGAGCAGCTGCTCAAGGACGCTGGGCAGATACTGTACAAGGAAGTTCTGCACCCTTGATGTGTCGTTTGACACACGGTTCATAAGGTCGCCTGCTGTACGCTTTGAAATTTTAGCTATGGACAGGCTTTGAATTTTTTCGTAAAGGGTATTGCGAAGGTCTACTATCATTCCATTACTTGCGTTAATAAGAACATGGCTTCTCACCATGGAAACTCCCCTTACAAGAAGCTGAGCCACAAGCATGGAAAGAACTGCTATTACAAAGGGTAAAAGCAACACGTTCTCCGGCGTTTTGCTCTGAATAAAGTCATCGACAAGAACCTTATTTATGTACGGAACAAGTAAATTAAGTCCACTTACCACAAAGAATAAAACTATTGATGCAAAGATAAATGTCTTATAGGGCTTTGCTATATTCCAAAGCCTTTTAACAACCTTTTTCTTGCTTGAGCAGTGAACGCAGATATTAGAGCCCTGCTGAAAGGGTCTGCCACACTTAAGGCATCTGTCAATGCCCTCGTTTACATCCTCAGAGGCTTTTGTCAAGGCTCCGTCCTCAAGATAGTGATTGAATTTTTTGAGCACATGGATTATATGCTTTGCTGTGCTCATATCACTTCTGCAAAGAAGCCTTTCCTTTCCGTCTGATTTATTTTTATATGAAATATATATACATCCCACACCGTTATAGGTCTTTACCTCTGCAACATTGCAAAGAGGTATCCTTTCGGTAATGCTACCGTCAGCAATCAGTACAAGAGCATCTTTGTCTGCATAAAAGGTGCCGTCGCACTTTTTATCGGATACATTTGGGTCAAGATTGTACTTAAAAATGCATAACGTATCCTCTTTTTTGATGTCAGACACCAGTTTTTTTACATCGCTGTACGGGTCAAGGGATATTTCTTCTTTTCTTCTTTTATCCTTGAACATTCAAAAATGTCCTTTCCCTAATCTAGATTTTATGTCCTGTTTTCCTATGATATATCAGAGATACAGCTCGATTCGACGGTAGCTCTTTCTATCAAGAGCAGCTATACTTCTGATAACAAACCTGTTGCCGTCAACATCAAGAAGAATAGCCCCGTCCTCGCTTGTACGGATAATATTCTTAAAGGTGTCCTGCATGGTGAAATTAACCTCTCTGTCATCGGTAAGAGTTACTCTCCAGTAGGAAAAGCCGTATCTTTCCTTAAGGCTGTCAACAGACTTAACCACGGGAGAATAATACTTTCTCTCAAGCTCTGTTTTGAGTAAGGCAGAGGTGTCATTATCAAAATCGCTTATATCGTTGATAAGACCCCTCTCCTTATTGTCATCACCTAGCACGGAGATGTATTGCCATAAAAACTCAAAGGGGAAATCTCTGTGTAAAAATACTCTGTCATAGGTTTTTTCCTCCTCACCCTCCTTAAGAGTGAGAGCGAGAAAGCCGTTTTTCATAAAAAATCTTGCATTTGACGATTCAAGCCTACGCACCTGCGACGCCTTTTCAAGCATTATTTCATTTGCCATATTCATATCCTCCCTATTCGGTGATTCCTGCGTTCTTTAATGCCTCTTGCTGAAGTGTATACAGCTTCTTATATACGCCCTCATCCTTGGAAAGAAGCTCTGCATGAGTTCCCTCCTCTGCAACCTTACCTCTTTCAATTACTATAAGCTTATCTGCATCACGCAGAGTTGAAAGACGGTGGGCAATCATAATAGTTGTCTTGCCCTGTGTAAGAACGCTAAGGGCATTTTGTATCATTTTTTCAGTTTACGTATCCATTGCGGCTGTCGCCTCATCAAGAATAAGTATCTTTGGGTTACGTAAAATTGCGCGTGCTATGGATACTCT